>DATKWR010000687.1:0-4400 GCA_035529475.1 Sedimentisphaerales bacterium
AAGATAGCCAACCGGATTGCCAAGAGATCGCCCGAAGCGGCCGGCGTCTTCGAGCTTACCGGGCAGGCCCGTATCGACGAGGTGCTGGCGCGGACAGGCGTAGAGCACATCTGGGGGGTGGGGATAAAGACCTGCATCAAACTGAAAAGGGCCGGGATTAAAACGGCGCTCGCCCTCCGCGGGGTGGATGTTGAGTGGATGAGGCGGCGTTTCGGCGTTACCGGCGTCAGGACCGTTTATGAACTGCGGGGCATGAGTTGCTATGAACTGGAAGAGCAGCCGCCGGCGAAAAAGGGCATCACCGTCTCGCGAATGTTCGGCAGAAAAGTAGAGACCGTCGAAGAACTCAAAGAGGCGATAGCAAGTTACGCTTCGAGGGCGGGCGAGAAACTCAGGGACGAGGGCATGGCCGCCGGGACGATGACCGTATTTGTGATGACGAGCCGTTTTGTTGAGCCGCGGAAGAGATATTTTAATTCGCGCGGGGTTCATTTTCCGACCGCCACGAATTACACGCCCGAGCTGATCGAATACGCGACCGGGGTGGTGGAGCGGCTGTACAAAAAAGGGTTTTTGTATACCAAGGCCGGCCTTATTCTCGGCGATCTTGTGCCGGAAGGCAAAGTGCAGGGCAACTTATTTGACTCTGCCGACAGGCAGAAATCGGGAAGATTGATGCGGGCGGTTGACGCCGTAAATCTAAAGCTGCCGGACAGCCGGCTGATATGGGCGGCCGAGGGCATAGACCAGGCCTGGCGAACAAAATTTGCCAGACGCTCGAAAAGATATACCACCCAGTGGGATGAACTGGTCGAGGTGGTGTAGTTCAATGAGTGATATAAGATCTTCCATTGTGAATCTCGAACATCACGCGTTAGGCTTAGACTGGGCCCCGTCTGAGCGGGGCCGGTTTGAAGTTCTCCATGCGTTTATTGGCCCCTTCTCTTTGTTCCAGAGGCTTTCATCTTCTGATTTTGTCTGCGCTGTTGCTCGGCAAGAATAAACCTCCTCGGGAACTGGTGAGAGCGGAATTTATCAAGGATGTCTTCCGGCGAATCCGGGAGTCCCAGCGTCTTTAGAGCCATCTCGAATCGGTGGAGTGCATCATCTCGAATTCTCCTAGTCCATCTGAATGCCTTACCTTCAATGGCGTCAAACAATGCGTCGGAAAAAGCTCCGTTCGTGTCCCAATCGCCCCCTTTTCTCGCCTCGACCTGCCCCCATACCCACGCATGCCAATTGGCCATGCCATGGATAAGGAACTCATGCGTCTTTGCTGGTAGCCAGTTACTTTCATTCGAGAGAAGCCAGACAGCATGCTCGATGTGGTCGTATGGTGAAACTGGTGGACCGAATGTCCCACCCATGAAGTACTCGTGTGTTACAGGCGATGGTTTGTAGCCGCCAAACGTTGGGCTGCGAAGTGCCCATTTAGCATCGCAGAGCGGACATTCTCCTTTTGTGGTCGTTGCCGTCCCACATTTTGATCGCTCTGTTCTTAAGCATGCCCACTCGGCCATAGAATCCTGATAGAGCGTCTCAAAAAACTCCTCAAAAGATCCACCCATATTCGGAATTACGAGCTGCGGAGCATATTCCACCAGAAGATCGGGAAACATTACGCAGGTCTCGTAAAGCCCCGGATGGTTACCGATGAAGCGAAGCACTTTTTCCGGTTGAGTAATTGGGGAGATGCCTTCCCGCTCGGCGGTGGAAACCCACTTAAGTTGCATAGCAGTCCACGCAAGCCTTTCGCCCCACTGCGTTGGTCCACCTCCCTTGAAGGGGAGAGGGAAACTCCATCTCTCCCACGCCGATTCTGTGGGGACGGTCGCTCCTGTACTGGGCACACGGTTGGACGCCTCAACAACACCCAACCAGTACTCGTCTGTTATGACGGGAGGCGTGACGCCCCATTCTAGCAATATATCCCGTGCTACGATAAGGGGGCTGCCCTGTGGGCGTACGACATCTATAATGGCTTGGATTACCTTTGGAATGCCTTTGTCAGATGAGACGGCTTGGCGGTTCGCCAAGGGAGGAGAGAACTCGAATACCTCTGCATGTGTGATACCATGCCACACCGGAAGAATCACTTTGTCCCTGCCGCGCATTTCCTTCTCTGCGAGGCCATCAAGCTCGTATTGAGGCCATCTCTTGTTGAAAAAGGCTTTGCTCAAAACGACCACCCCGAACCGAGACTGCCGAAGACCTTTGTCAAGTGATCGACGAATGCTATCACCGAGTTTCAATGAGAACTGGTCGTACCAAACCTCTACATGTTCATCTTGTAACGCCTTCGCCAAAGGGTGGACAAACGATTCTTTGTCCTCCCAAGCGTGGCATATAAAAACATCGTAGAGCATCCATTAGCTCCATTTTGACTAACAACTTTTCACATGGTTTTATCGTTACTATTCACTATAATAAACAGGTGTTTGCCTTTTGCCCACAAAAATGTAACAAGGTTTTAGAGTATCAAAGTGGATCCCCGCTTTCGCGGGGATGACATAGGCGGGATGGCATATGCGTAAGGTATACATAGGCGTAGCGGGCTGGTCGTATCCGGACTGGAAAGGGATTGTTTATACTGAGCCTAAGGTCGACCAACTCGAATACGTAAGCAGGTTTATCGATTGCATCGAGATTAACAGCACTTTTTACCGTCCGCCTTTTGAGAAGAACACGAAGTCGTGGCTGGAGAGGACTTCGAGGAAAAAAGACTTTTTCTTCACGGCCAAGCTTCATCAGGACTTTACGCACAAAGGCAAAATTGACGCCGGGATGGTCAGGCATTTTCATAAAGGTTTCGAGCCGTTCCTGGAGGCGGGCAAATTAAAGCATCTGCTGGTTCAATTCCGGTACGATTTTGCGGATTGCCCGGGCAACCGGCGGCATTTGACCTCGATAGTGGAGAACTTCCGCGATGCTTTCGAGCTTGCCGTCGAGGTCAGGCATAAATCATGGCAGGAAAAAGAGGCTCTCGAATTCCTGCAGGAACTTGGCGTCTCGGTCTGCAATCTTGACTATCCGACTTCGTGGAACTCGTTCAATTTGCAGCACTGCACTATAGGGCGGTCGGGCTATTTTCGAATGCACGGCAGAAATAGTGCCAAATGGTTCAGCAAGGCCGGCAGGGACCAGACCTATGATTATTATTACAATGGCGATGAGCTTGCCGGGATAAAAGGAAGAATCGATAAATTAATCGAGGCCTTCGAATTTTTGACGGTCATCGCCAACAATCATTATCGAGGCGCCGAGCTTGCAAACGCCATAGAATTGAAGGCCCTGGTGAGCGGCGAAAAACAGCTTGTTCCCGCCGGTCTTTTGAAGGCTTATCCGAACCTGGCGTCGATTGCCTGCGAGTCACTCGAAAACTCTACGTAAAAAAGCGTATGGAAACCGGGGTCGAGATAGTGTATAAGCGGGACCGGTCAACGAAGCGCAGACAGTTTGTATTTGTAGCGACGGTGCCGTCAGGATTCTTATAAAATACTTTACGTTTCTTCTGAGTGCTTAATAGAAAATGTCGGATAAAACTCCAAAATATTCCACACCCTCCGGCGCCGGTCAATTTGCGACCACACGCTGGAGCGTAATTCTGGCCGCGGGGGACAGTGCATCAACACAGCACGAACCGGCCCTTGATACGCTGTGTCAAACGTACTGGTTTCCACTTTATGCTTATTTACGGCGGCGCGGCTATGATACCCACCAGGCTGAGGATTATACCCAGGGATTCTTTGCCGGGATATTGGAGAGAAAGGGCCTGAAGCGGGCCGATCCGAAATGTGGGAAATTCCGCTCATTTTTGCTCGCTTCGCTGAAGAATTTTCTGGCCGATGAGTGGGACCGTGCCCGGGCCCAGAAACGCGGCGGAGACAAAAAAGTTCTTTCTCTGGATTTTGATGCCGCCGCAAGCCGTTATGATCTGGAGCCGGCGGACCACTTGTCGCCGGAGAAACTTTTCGAGAGATCCTGGGCGCTGACCGTCTTGACGAAGGCGATGGATCGATTGAAGGCCGAATCCGCAGCTTCGGACAAACAGCGGCTCTTCGACTGTTTGAAAGTCTATCTGACAGCGGGAAAAGACGCCGGTTCTTATCGGGATGTCGCCGGGGAGCTAAACATGACCGAAGGATCTGTAAAAGTTGCCGTGCATCGGCTTCGCCGGCGCTATCGCGAGCTGGTGCGGGAAGAAATTGCCCAGACGGTTACTACCGAGGCTCAGGTTGATGAAGAAATCCGGGACCTGTTTGCCGCCCTGGCCTGATGCACTGCTGAGTGCTGAGTTCTGAGTTCTGCGTTCTGCGTTCCGCTCGTGCCTCGTCTCCGCTCGGCATGAAGAACCCCCTCTTCACCCTGAGCGGAGTCGAAGGGTGAGCGGAGTCGAAGGG
>DATKWR010000688.1:0-5193 GCA_035529475.1 Sedimentisphaerales bacterium
GGAAAAGGGCATTTATGTCATAGGGTTTTCCTACCCCGTAGTCCCCCAGGGAGCGGCGCGGATTCGCACGCAAATCTCCGCCGCCCATAGCCGGACCGATTTGGACTTCGCTATTGAAAAAATCAACGAGGTCAAAGGCGAGTTGGGCTTATGACACGGCCAGCCTACAGCGTCGAACACCACTGTTGCAGCACAACGACGGTCTTGACATCTTCATCCGCCTGTGGCATAATAATGAAGGTTATTGAACCCAAACGACGCGACATATTGTAGTTTTCATGGAACAGGAAGCCATTTTCGCGCACCTCATTGTTGGATACCAGCTATTTGAGAGGCAGCGCTGATTTGAATTAGGCTGGTGGTTAGTTCTCCAGGTTTATGTTCGTTGCTCAGAGGAAAGACACAAATGAGAAAAGGAGGTTTTACCTTAATCGAGTTGTTAGTGGTCATCGCGATTATCGCGGTGCTGATGGCTATTCTCATGCCGTCGCTGCGTATCGCCAGAGAGCAGGGCCGTAGTATTGTCTGTCGCAGTAATGTAAAGACCCTGACGTTGGCGTGGCTCATGTACAAGGATGAGAACGACGCCAAACTGTGCAACGCCGAGACCCCGGGAGGCAGCTATGACGAGAAGACAATGGCGCCCTGGGTCGTCATGCCGCCAAACACAGGAGATTCCACTCTCGAAGAGAAGAAGGAGTACATAAAGAAGGGTGTGCTCTGGCCTTATGTCAAGCAGGTAAACGCCTACCGCTGCCCGTCTGACCGGAGGCAAAGAAGTCCCTTCCATAAGTATGCTTTTCGCACATTCTCGATCGCCGGCGGTCTGAATGGAGTAGGGGTCAACGGCGGCTGGGAGATTCTGCCGTGCTTGAGATATTCCGAGATAAAATCGCCCGCCACCAAGTATGTCTTCACGACCGAGTGCGACCCCAGAGGCTACAACATGAACTCCTGGGTCATACGCCCAAAATCGAGACGGTGGGTTGACCCCTTTGCGACCTGGCACCGAAGAAACAGCAGCACCCTGGGTTGGGCTGACGGCCACGTGGATATGCACAGGTGGCTCGGCGAGGGCTTAATCAAATGGAACGAGCAGGCGTTGTACGAACCCGCGGGTTTTTCATTCAACAGAACGCCCGATTCGGATGATGAGTGGAAGGATTTCGATTTCGCCCTGAAGGGCTACGCCTATCGGGCCCTGCAATAAGACCCCAAGCAACAAAGGGCCGGCCCACGCGGACAAAACGCATGGGCCGGCCTTTCTTTATGCGCCTTGCGAAAGCAACGACGGCCCGTTGACGGCATGCAGCAAAGAAAGTCTGTCTTTTTTCCGATTCCGCCGGTAACATTTTGCCTGCTCGAACGTCTGATATTCTTGGAAAGCAGGGTTTCGCTCTGCTTTGACCGGCAGCGAGGCCGAATACTTTCGACAAAAGACAGGCGGGATTTGGCCAATTCGGCGAGGAATGTTGATATCGTCCTGCAGCGGGTTATTGACGAAGGGAGACGACCATGCTAAAGCGAGGAATCATCCTGATTTTGATCTTGTGTGCCTCGGCGGCGGTCTTTGCAGCTCAAACGCGGCCGCGGAATCAGACAGCTCAAATCACTAAGCCTGAAAGCCCGCACACCGGTACGGAGACAGCGAGCGGTTTGACCGTGCGATGGGACGCGGTTACGTGCAGAGATGTGCTGTACAATCCGGCGGTTCCACTGGCGGACCGGGATTCGCGGGGGGCGGAAAGTCTGTCGCTTTCGTGTGAAATCAAAATGTCCGATCCCAGGTTACTGCTGGGAACAGCGCCGGACCCGAGAATCGAGAAGATCAAAGATAGTCAGGGCAAGGACGTCAAAATCATTCAGGAACCACCGCCGTCAAGACGCCCGTACGTACAAGGTGCCTTCTGGACCTGGTGGCTGAGGGATATCAACCTGAACCACCCCGAAAGGGCAGGGATTCGCGCCGAACAGCAACCGCCTGCGGTGAAACTCGATGGCGGACTGCGCGAGCGGCTTGGCGGAGAAATCGGACTGCTCAAGGGTTATTACGAGGCCCTTATGGCCGAGTCAATTGAGTATATTGACCTGCCGTTCAAGCCTGACAGCAATTGGGTGCGTTTGACGGAAGACGTTGAGATCAAAGTCGTCCAGGCCCGGAATGCTCCGGACGTGTTCCACTTCGATATAGAGCAGCGTCCCGAAATGGTGCTCTCGGCTGACAGAGTGGTCGTCGGAGAGCCGCTGCCCCACAGGCTTGTAGTGGGCCGGCAGATGATCACGCGAGCCGGTTCGATGGCCGGCGGCAGCGGAGGGGGCCGCATCGGTGGGCGCGGCAATGGAATTGGCAGGGCAGAGGGCATTCGGTATGTCATAGCGGTTAATCCCGCGCCCGTCAGAATCCCGTTTGAGTTTCACAACGTCCCGGTGTCCACGTCGGCGCAGGCGACACCGCCTCATACGCTCAACCCGGAGCGATTGAAGCCGCAGCTCGGCGGGAAATTCATCCCACCCGCCGCCCAGATAGCCAAGAAATACGAAGCCGACAAAGCCCGCAGCCGGACAAAACCGGTACCTGTGGCCAAGGAGAACCAGTTCTTCGACGTGAACTGGACATCCATCGGTTACACCCTCCACCTCTACAATCCCGCGGTCACCAGGAGAAAGGACTCCTTGGACCTGTCGGTAGTCTGCAACGCCAGGATACTCTATCCCGAGCTGGTGCTGGGCGCGTGCGACGAGCCTGTCATCGAGCGGATCACCGACGGCAGCGGCACGGACGTCGATATCAGCCTGACAAAGCTTCGCCCCGATTACATGATCTACAAGACCCCGGGATACCGCATCGCCCGTCCGAACTCTTCCCCATCGCCTCTGGCGCAGTCCAAGAGCAAAGCCCCCTCGTCGCCGCAACCTCCGGGTTCCTATGGTGACTACAGCCCTCGCCCGCAACGCGAGACCGTGCTGGAGCCGGTAAGATTGATCATACGGTTGGACCCCCGGCTGATCGGGCAGGACCAGAAGGAGATCAAGCTCGTAGAGGGTTATTTCCACGCGCTGATGGCCAGCTCCTACAAAAACATTGAAGTTCCGTTCAAAGCCAGCAGCAAGTGGGTGCGTCTGACCTCGGACCTTGCAATCCAGGTCGCCAAGGCCTGGCACGATGGAGACAAATACCGCTTCCTGATCAACGAGCGCTCGAAGGCGCAGATAGAACCGGGACGACTGCACGTTTATTGCCCTCTGCCGGACGGGATTCTGGTGGAGCGGCAGTTAACCGGACCCGATACGCCGCCGCAGCGCGACGACAGGCCGCGTACACCGCAAGCTCTTCCCGCCCCTGCCGGCGCGAACGGATTTTTCCGTTCGACGGTGGATGGTGTTGATTGCCAGATAGACACAATCGACTATCGAATAGCACTCAATCCAATCCACTATGAAATTCCGATAAAACTCGAGCACATTCCACTGCCCAAGTGGTGATTTCACGCGTGCAAACAGGTGTATAGGACTGACTATCCCCGGTCCGCCGTCTATGGGGACATGCGGCAGCCTCTCGCTCATGTTCTGTTGGAATCAGCAGCAGCCCCCAGAGCACGCTCGCATGGCCCCGAAGTTGCCTTGCATGCCGCGATTCTCGGTTGACGGAGCCGGGCAGGCTTAGTAGAATAAATCCCGTACACGATTGGAGAAAAGTTCAAAGCGGCCCGGAAGACGGCACAAATCGAACCGATGATGGATTCTTCGCGTCTTGCACTTGCCAGGGCAGGCAGGATGAAACGCCGCGCCGGATCGCTGTCCTCCTGACGGGCGTGTTGAGACGGTTTGTTGGCAGAAAGGACGACGAAAATCAGAACGAGAGCCTTTACCCCGTTAGACAGGCGAAGCCGCCGTCTCATGGGGTTTACACTGATTGAGCTGCTGGTGGTGATCGCCATCATCGCAATCCTGATGGCGATTCTGCTGCCGTCTCTGAACATGGCGAAAGACCAGGCCAGGCGCATACAGTGCGTCAGCAACGTCAAGAACCTGACATTAGCGTGGATATTGTACAAAGACGACAATGACGGCCGATTGGTTGGGGGCCATCCCGCCCGGACAACCGACGCCTGGATGTTAGGCCCGCAGGGCAATGACCCCGATTATATTGAGCAGGCCAAGGAAGGTCTTAGGCGAGGCAAGTTGTTTGCCTATACCAAGAACGTGAATCTGTATGAGTGCCCCTCCGACGAAAGAAGAAAGCGGTCCAAGGGACTTGCCTTTGGGAGTTATTCTGCCGCCGGCGGCCTCAACGGCGAAGAAAAAGAGCGGAGCAACAGGCACTTGATCCTCTATCAGGAAATAGAGCGTCCCGCCACCAAATATGCCTTCGTCGAGGAAATCGATCCGAGGGGATACAACAAGGGTTCCTGGGTGATGGACCGCGAAGGAGACAACTGGATTGACCCGCTGGCCATCTGGCACAGCAAGAACAGGGGCACGCTGGGCTGGGCTGATGGAAGTGCCGAAATGCACACGTGGGTCAATCGAAGTACCATTGATGTGGCCACGCGCGCCGCGTGGGGCGATACGAGCGTCTTCAATTTCACGCCTGCCGCCGATGAACGCGATGACCTCGAATTCATGCACAGAGGCTACGCTATACTCCCTAAGCCGCGAAGGTAGCCAAGATGTTCGATATCTTTGAGCAGCCTTATACGCTCAGTGGTGCCGCCGTACTGGTGTTGTTCGGAATGCTGACGTTCCGCAGCGTTTTCCCCGAGAAACGCCGGTGGTGGCAACTGCTGGTGCCGGTCTTGATCGCCGGAGCGGGTTTCGGCCTGGATGCGCTCGTGCCGACTGATTTAGAGAAAATCAACGCCACGATCGACAAAGCCGTTCGGGCCGTCAAAGACGAGGATTGCAGCGCCATAGGGCAGGTTCTCACCGAAAACTACAGCGACTCCTTTCACAGCACGAAAGCACAATTGCTTGACCATTGCCGCAGGATCTTGATACCGCCTCTGGTTGTGAAGCACACGAGACAGGGCGTGCTGGTTGAGGTAGCCGCACCGAAGGCGACGGCGAGCCTGTTTACCATTCTGACGTTCGACAAGGGCAGCTACATCTCCCAGAACTACAAATCATTTCTCATGACAAAATCGAGACTTACGCTGCAAAAGCAGCCCGACGGCAGGTGGCTTATCAGCCGTA
>DATKWR010000689.1:0-22738 GCA_035529475.1 Sedimentisphaerales bacterium
AAAAACAAAATCCAGCCAGTATGAAATTCCAAGGGCATCATTCGTAATAAACTGAAGTTTTATATCATTATTGGGGTTAGGGGCTTCTTCGGTAAATGTATACTCAGCCCACTCCGTCGTCAGGTCAAAATTTCCAGCCACAAACCCAGAGTTATTCATCGATTGAAACCTCACTGAAATTGGACGTGGTGCATCCGCCTTGGCCCAGAAGCTACATGTATACCTCTCGCCAGGCGTCATCGGGATGGCTGCGGCGATCACATTGAACTGGCCGGATGTTTGATTAACCCTAAGGCTTTTTGCGCCATCAATGAAATCGGTTGTATCGATTTCGACAGAGCCACCACCACCATAAGTAGTCCATGAAGCCCAACCCGGACTCACTATGATAATCTCATCCTCAAAACTTGGATCCGTGTGCATTAGGTTTACGACTTGTGCATGGGTGATTACCGGCACCGCAACGAGCACCAAAACGAGAGGTGCAAACCACGTACATTTCTTAGACATGACACTCCTCCTTCATAAAAGGTTAACGTGATCGCTCACCGGTATTTTGACAGTGCTGGCCAACGTGGACAACGTCAAATACCCAACATGTAATCTTCCAATTCTTTATAACACACACAACGCTGAAATTCAAGAAAATAATGAGACTGTGGTGTGTGAGATTCTTTACTGGCGCGATGTAACTGCATGTTTCACAATGACTTACTGTGTTAAGAGCTTTGATGTTTTTGCTATTCTTTCCGAAAGGTAAGTCATGGAAGACAAACGAGTTACAGCGGAGCAGATCTTGGCCGAAATTGGCATAGACGTTGAGCGTATACCGCCCTCAGTATATCCACCCGATGCTGCACGGCATCCATCCGGACACATGACCAAGACCGTCACCCTCACGGTCGCTTCGCCGCGGGGCGCGCTTCCTCAAGTTTTTCAAGGATCGCTTTGGCAACGTCGGACTTCATGAACATCTTCCACGGAAGCCCGGTCCGATGGTTCTCGATCATGGGGACCATCGGTCCCTGATCGATGGCAAGGTAGCTCGGCGACACCCAGTCGGCACCCAGGTTGAACGCATCGCGAAAGCCAAACGGTCCCCAGAGGCGCGAGCCCATCTCGTAATAGAAGTGCTTGAGCGTGGCCGTGGATTCGTCGGGGGTATAGGGGAAAGCGCTGATTGCGGCGGTCGGCGCGATCGTACCATCGTCGCGATCGGAATTGGCTCCAGGCTGGTGCGCCTTGTAACCGCGCGGATTCTGGCTGGCGGTCAGGCCCCAAACAAGCTGGCCGTAGCCCTGATGGTTGTTGGGGTTGTCGATCGCGTAGCGGTGCTGGATCAGTGAGATGGCGCGGTTATTGTCGTAGTAGTTGGTGTACGCGTCGGTGAGCTGATGGGGATCAAGCCCGATGTAGGAGTAGTGCGTGAAGAACAGTGGCCCGCCAAGAGGATTACCGACCGGTTGTTTTATGTCGTAATAGGTTCTGCCGTTGACGTAGCGATCCACGTTGCCGGCCCAGCCCAAGTAATAGCAGTCAGCGGGAATCGAGTGTGTCGGCGAGGCCATCGCCAGCAGGTACGCGATCATGCACTCGTTGAAACCCCGAAACTTGTGGTTTTTGACGAAGCCGTAGTTTGGCGACCAGTGCCAGGTGAGCATCTTGTCGCCGGGCTGAAGGTACCAACTCCACTGGGCCTGCTCCCACAGGCGAGTGATGCGCTGGCGCAGCTCGTTCTCGACGGGATTATCCCGATCGAAGTACTCACGGATGGTAAGCATGCCCTCCATGAGAAAAGCGGACTCGACGATGTCGCCGCCGTTGTCCTCCTTGCCGGCAAAGGGGATGGTTTGGCCTGTATCGCCGCGGAGGTGGTGGGACCAGAGGCCGTGGTAGCGCTCGGCCTTCTCCTCAAGGAAGGTGACCATCTTGAGCAGACGCTCGGCGGCCTGCTCGCGAGTGACAAAACCACGGTCGGCGCCGACCATAATAGTGACCATGCCAAAGCCGGTTCCGCCGGTGGCCGTGGTCGATCGCCTGTGCAAGAACCCCTCGCGGGCCAGACCACTGACCGCATGGCCGAAATCCCAGAAGTACCGGAAGCAGGCTTTCTGCATCGAGTCCAGGAATTCCTCGCCATTCATTTCATGAGTCGTCGCACTGGCGCTATCGGACGGGGCGGACTCGGTTCCACGCACCTGCTGGTCGCTCCTGGTGCGTTTATCCACGCGCACCCTGCTGAAGTCAGTCTCGTCGTCGATCCATCGCGTAACACGGTAGTGGTAGGTTCTGCCGTTCTTCCCGATGAAGTCGCTGTAAACGTGGATGGTATGCGGGTACGCGTTGAGCTTCTTCCATGGACCGTCTGCGTGCTCGGCCCGGTAGATATTGAAAAGGTCCTGATCGGTATCGGAAACGCGATCCCAGACCAGGTCGATGCGGCTGTCGTGGCCCTCGGTGCTCAGGCCCGTGGGCGGGGTGCCGGCACTCGCGCCGTCGGCGAAGGCCGGCAGCAGGCAGGCGGCGATCAGCGCGATGAGGACACATTGGGCAGTCGGTTTGGATGCGGCTCGCGGCATTGGCCGGGCTTGCCCGATATGCTTGAGCCGCGCTGTTTTACTTTCGATACGCTTCATCTTCTCTCCTTAATTCCTGTTACCGGGTGATGCGAAATGCTTTTGTGGTTCGCGGTTCCCGAGTGTCGCTATCGTGGTCGTTGTGCTCTATAAATGTTGCGTGCAGCCGGTCGATAAGCTGCCCGTATTCTGGGCGATCCATCAGATTGTTTTCCTGCGATAGATCGTTGCCGAGGTTGTAAAGCTCCTCCGCTTTATTATGACGATTGACCGTCTGTGCGAGCCAGTCAATGTTCGGGGTCGGTATCTTCCCCCCGTAAATACCGATGTCGCCGTATCCGATATCGTCGGCCAGCATCGTGACCACGTTTGGCTTCTCCTGCGCAATCGCAAAAGGCGTCGTCCCAAGAAGTGTACACACGATGATGAATCTAATAATTCGCATTTCTGCTTCTTTCCTGATTTAACTGTTCTAACGCCCCTGCAATCTCTACTGCAGACGTACCACTGTTCCCGCTGTAGTGGTCATAAAAAGTGCGCCATCGGCTGCTATTAAGCCATGATAAACAGGCGGTGAATCCAGTTTGACAGTGCCAAGCGTCTTGCCGTCCTTTGTCGCCACAATCTCGAGCAAACCATCCTCCATACCGGTAAATGCGTCAACGTTTTCGCGGATCGCCCGCCTACCCTCCTCTATCGCCTTAGGCTTGACCCCATACAGAACATTCCTGGGTCCTGCGAGCACCATCCTATCCCCTGCAACAAGAAGTGCCCTGGCGCGAACGGCCACATCACGTGACCACGTGTGCATTGCAATATCCTGCGTCCGCTCCTTCACTCTTTCACCCCAGTCCACCGTTTCGTATTGAGTCCGCTTGACAACAGGTTTCTTGGGCATCGAGAAAATATGGTACCGCTTCATATTAAGTCCCGCGAAATTGTCAAATGGATCGTAAGGAAGCGTACGGCCGAACCCAAGAACATTGTCCCCATCAAGAGCAATAACACGCCCTGCAGGCACCACACTATTCAGCCCACCCCACCCAAATCCTGAACCTGCGGCGGTCGTATACATCTGGCATGTTCGCTGCCACCAACTGTCATCCGCAAAACCTATCGAACAAAGAACGTGAGGCGTCTTCTCCTCCTCTGCCATTCGAGCCAAGTTCAAATCAAATTGTTCATGCCTGATAAAAATAAACGTGCCATCCGAAGAAAGAATATCCGGAAGTACAGCGGGACTGAGGTATCTGTTTTTTGCATTCTCATTCGGCTCAATACCTGTAACCGGATCCCTGTCATTAAGACGCACTTGCGCTAGCACCTTACCGGAACGAGCATCAAGCTTGAATAGGAACATGCCGCCATCAATATACGAACTTCTGCCCGACGCGAAATACGCGTTGTCATCCACAACCAAAATACTACCCGGCACGGGCCAGACGGATTCAATTTGACCGTAGGAGACCATTTTCAAATCAACCTCCGAAGCCCTGAACCGCCAGACAAGCTTGGCGTCCAAAGCGCGCAGACAATATACCCACCCATCGGCCGAGCCAAAAAGGACAAGCCCCTTGTGAATAGTTGGCGGCGTATCAACCCTGCCACCCGCGGTGTACGACCACACCATCGAACCATTCTTGCCGTTAAACGCATAAACGGTATGCGAATCAATAGAGGACACATACAGCCGCCCATCGGCATAGACCGGCGACGAGAGCTTACCTGGCGCTTTGACTTCCCACTGCTTACTGGGAGCATCACTTATGCTGGCGGAAACTGATAGACTTCTTTCAGCATCGGCACGAAATGTCGGCCAATCCGATTTGGAACTTTTATATTTCAGGTTTGAAGTCTCGGAATAGGCATCACCTTTCTCAAGGGCTGGTTCTTTGCGATTATATATTCCAGAGTCACTTTTGGGAGCAAGTGCCAGAAATCCGTTCAGCTTTGCGTTGATATAGCATGCGCACGAATGAGGCGGAGTATAAAGCAAGCCATTACACGGAAGTATTCCATACTGGCATGTCCCACGTATGAAATGATGCGCATAGCCAGAATCATTCTCTGTACTCAAAAATTCCACGCCTGCCTCTCCACGAACAAGAAAGCGCTCTGTAGCCTTGTTCATGTAACACCATGGATGACCAGAAAGCGAAAGAATATCGCTGTCCTGTGGGCGCTTGTGCATTACCTTGCCTGTTCTCAAATCGCGCGCAACGGAATATCCGGATTTAGAGCCCTTTATATATCCTTCACGAGACCAAACCTGCCTCTTAATAACAAACACTTCCGGAGGAGAATTGAAAACCTCTTGTGCCGGCGCCCGCCAAAGCTCTTTTCCCGTTTTCAAATCAAAGGCCGCAAGAAACGATCCCTTGTCTCCTTTTCCCCTGTCTGAAGCACCTGCCCACAACACGGTGTCACCACTGATCACCGTTACCGCCCGCTTGAAAAGCTTATATTGAACAGGCGACTGTCTTTGGGATATCCAGAGTTGTTTCCCCGTTACAGCATCAACACATTCCAGCGATTGCCTTGCATCGTAAACCGCTACGCCGCTTCCAACCGCGAGCGTTGCTCCGCTCAAATCCTTGGCCAAGGCGTCTTTCTTTTCCCACAGTCTCTTGCCGGTCCTTGCATCCAGCACAAGGACACGCTTCGGTATCTCGCTATAAGAACTTTCGCTTTTCCCTTCGTGAATAACCAGATAGAGCCGGCCGCCAGCGTAAAGAATTTCTCTCACACCTTCCGTACCAGCATAGGTTTGCACAGTCTTGCCTGAGTCGGGATCAAGAGCAATCAGCGGCTCATCATAACCCAGAAACGTATAGAGCCGTCCATCAGCAACTACGAGACTGCGCGGAAGATGAACGGGGCCACTCCTGAAACTATGTAGATAATCTTCCCATTCTTTAATCGGCCTTTCCCACAAAACAACACCGTTGAACGCATCTCGCGCGGCAAGCGTCCAGCGGGGCAGAACGGCCATAGTAGAAGTCTCACCTTTATCGTAAATGTAAAACAGCTTCTTCCCATCCGAGACCAGTGCGCTCATGCTGGCAAGGAAATCGTGTGACCTCTGCCAACGCGGCTCACCATTCCAACGCATATGGAAAGGCCGGCCCACTACTGTATCCGCAGCAACGGGATTATTGTCCGGTCCATGAAGAAAATGCGTCCAGGAGTCAATCTCCGTCGGCCGCGGTTTTTCAATTTGTTGCCAACCGCTCTGCCCCCTTACAAAAGCAACTCCTTCCGGAGCCAACACACGAAGTATCTCCTCACGTGCAACGTTGGGCATACTGCTTGACACGACCACCAGGTTAACCGTTCCATCAACCAGCGGCAGTGTGCCGGAAAGCATCCTATCGGCAACAACGTCACCTATGACACCCTTCTCAAGAAAGTGCGCCCTCGCCTTTGCAACATTCTTGGGATCGGCATCAAGGCCAAGCACGAGACGTCCTTCCTTGTAGAGCTCAGCGGTAATCTCTCCGTCCCCGCACCCAACATGTACAATCAGGCCACCTTGAAAACCAGAAGTATCAACAATCTCCCGGACACTTTGTTCAGCAAAAGACAAACGTGACAACAGGAGACACAACACACATGTGAACGTTGACATCTTCATGTTCTTTCCCCTTTCTGTCGTTTATACCTTTCCAGGAACGGACCTGATAGGACTTTCGATCCCCCGCTGCCCCTGTGCAATCCGGCGATATTGCGCCCTGCCACGGGTCTTCACAACTCCCCGAGAAAGGCCTTGAGCGCCTTGAGAAGACGCTCCTTCTGGTCGCGGCGGACATTGTGGCGGGCGCCTTCGACGTGGACGATCCTGCCGTTCTTCAGCAATCCGGCAACCTCTTCGTTCTGCTTCCTGACCTCACCCTCGGCGTCGGCCTTGAGAATCAGCGTTGGCGCGGTGATCTTGGCAAACAGCTCACTCGCCTGCGGGCGGTCGCCCATACTCCGATACGCAGTATTGGGATGGTGGAGCCGCTTTGACGGGGCCCAGATTTTGCACTCGGAAAGTCCCCATTGGGGGTTATTCTTCATACAGCCGGCAACGAGTTCTTCATAGGGCGTGTTGTTCCGCGCCAAAATCTGGGCGCGCTGTTTTTCGATCGCGTCAGTGTTGGCCGCAGCGCGGGGATCGCCGGCAGGCCGGGGTGTGAGGCGCGGGTCCTCAAGGATGACGGCACGCGGGATATCCGGATACCTGGCGGCAAACCACGCCACCGAAGAGCTCCCCATCGAGTGGCCCATCACGATAGGTTTCTCCAGCTTCAGCGCGCGGATCAGGCCCGCCAGGTCTTCGGTCTGGACGTCCGCGGGATCCGTTTTCGAGGGCGGGTCCGATAATCCGTGGCCTCTCGCGTCAGGCAGGATGATGTCGTAGTCATCCTCCAGTTCCTTGGCCAGGGCCGTCCAGCACAGCCCATTGTCCGATGAACCGTGGGCCATCAACATCACGGGCTTGTCTCCTCCGGTGCGCCAGTAATGGATGCGAATCCCGTTCGCCAAAACGTAACCGTCGGTCCATCCCGCCGGCGGAGACGGAGGCCGCCCGATTTCGTTGATCACGCTGTTCTCGGACACGGCAGGAATTGAATCCTTCTTGGCAACAACAGTCTTACGTTGTTTGAACAGCCAGGGAATGAGCTCCTCATCGGCCCACGCCGGACCCCAGGAACCATGTCCAACGCCGGGGAATTCCGTGTACTTGACCTTACTTCCTAATTCTCTGAGGGCCGCAACGATATCTCTCGAAGCCTTTGTCGGTACAGTTTTATCGTTCTCGCCATGGAAAACCCAGATTGGCATATGAGCAACTCTTTTGGCCTGGCTTGGGTCGTTGTTGGCACAGACTGGAACTGCTGCCGCAAACAAATTTGGATTGCGAAGAATAATATCCCATGTTCCCGCTCCACCCATTGATTGTCCCGTAACATAGAGCCGGGCAGGATCGATACTGAACTCTTTCTGAAGCGAATCCAGCATTTCCAGTACCAGCGTCATCGTTTTGGTGATCGGTACTTCCAGGATTGAATACGTGCTCTTGGGTTCTTCATCGGCCCACTTATCGTCCTTTGGGCATTGGGGTGTCACGAGAAAGGCGGGGTATGCTTTTTGCACGTCCGGCGATGATAATACCGTGAACGCTTCTGTCCCGCGGCTCTTGTTATCATCGCCTCTTCCGCCTGCGCCATGAAGGCAAAGCACCAAGGGATACTTAATCTCCTGATTGTAGTCGGCCGGTTTCTGAATGCGATAAAGCAGTGTGTCCCCATTTTGGCTCTTGAACGTGCGTGCTTCTATCGAAGCTTCTCCCGCATCAGCATTCGTGAACGCCAAATTAGCTACAATTACCGAACACATTAGCCCGGCCACAATTTGTTGCGATCGTTTCTTCATGATTAGTTCCTTTTTGTATTTGTACCCGGTGGTTCAGGTCGAACAACTCACTTACTATCGCGTGCGGGGCTTGAAATCGTCCGTCATGAATGATGAGGCGGGCAAACCTTCAGCATTTATGAGGCTGATCACGGTATTCCCAGCCCGTATACGATTTAGCGTTTCTTTCACCTTGATACCAGATAGTACCACAAATTGCTACCGTTGTAATTGGATCAATTTTACCATTACACTGCACGCCGGGAGACGATTAGATTTACGATCATTCCAATCTTTTGGAATATTCAACTCTTTGCGTATACTTCGCCCGCAAGAACACCTTTGAAAGTGATGGTGTTCGAGCTTTTGATGGTCCCCGGAGCAGACGGAGAAAAATGCAGCAGCGGCGAATCGATGCCTTGCCGAACAAGACTGACGCCAGAGTGACGCCCAACGCCAATTTTGACCAATAATGACGAAAGTTTAGTTGTACAAGATGTGGGCAAGCACTTATAATGTAATTAGTTATGTAATCTCGTCCCCGTAGCTCAATTGGACAGAGCGTTGGCCTCCGGAGCCAGAGGTTGTGCGTTCGAATCGCACCGGGGATATTCAGTAAGTCTTTGGCCTTCAAGTGCTTATGCTTGGCGGCCTTTTTTGTTTTTGGGCCTCAGGAGGGGTGCGCAACAAAATCCCCGCCCAACGCTTCTGGGCTTGCCATGCGAGCACGTTGCAACAGATCTTCGCGAACGGCCAAGTAGAATCTACGAGCAGTCTCGAAGTCAGCATGCCCCGCCAAATTCATGACGTCGTATTCTCGGGCTTGCCCTCGTAGGTGTGGGGCGGGTACACGACGCCCTCGCGCTCGATGGGAGTCATGAACGCTACAAACGGATTGTCGTGCTGCGGCCGATCCTCTTTCTCGCGAAGCAATGGCTGCACCAAGGTCCATTTCTTCGAGTCGATGGTGCGAAGCGCATCGATTAGCCGGCGGTAGAGGGGGACCAAACGCTCCTTTTCGCAGGCGCGGCAATCCGGCAGACTACCCTTGTGCGGCTCGCTCAGCAGGTCATAGCCAAAGACCGAGTCGTCATCCTTGTAGCGTTCCCAGATGGTCCGCCACGCTTTGACCACATAATCCTGTTCATTCTTTTCGTTCTTCCACCGATAGTCATCCAGGCTGTAGTCTGTCGTGGGAACCCCGCGCTGCTCCGTCACCACAGCGAAGCCGCGCGGAATGAAATGGCGGCCATCATCGTCCCGAAACCACACCGTGATAGGCGGCTCATCGGCGGTCTGGGCGGAAGCCGGGAAGCAGGGCGCCAACAACGCAGCCAAAGCCGCAACAATCATACTTTTCTTTGTCTTCATAGTACTTCTCCACTTCCGTCCATTGTGACCCCGCAACCGTCCCTATAAGTCCCAGGAGCGAACCGTCTTGCCAGTGCTGTCGAGAATC
The DNA here is from genome assembly GCA_035529475.1 of Sedimentisphaerales bacterium. GTDB lineage: Bacteria > Planctomycetota > Phycisphaerae > Sedimentisphaerales > Anaerobacaceae. The sequence goes on from DATKWR010000689.1 coordinate 9,433, forward strand.
CGAACCCAATCGACCTCGACCGTGCCTTTGGATTTCGAAGGATTAAAGCGAAGCCCCTTCAACGTTTCGACCGGTATCTCGATAGTGTATTCATGAAAAGCTCCGTCGTGTTCCAGCGAGAACGGAGTCAAGGTATCGCGGGACGGTTTGTTGTAGAAGATCGAACTCTTCCCGGACGCGTTCGATTTCATGCTGAATTTCAAGGTAAACGGTCCGCCTCTGAGGGGCTTCCTATTCTGAACATGGAAGGACGAACCGCCTGCGCGAAGAAAAAATCCCAGAACATGGGCTGGGTGCGGGCAATGGAGGATGCCTGTCCGGTCAGGCGCGGCAGGATATTCACCCCGTCGAACTCAGGCGGGATCTTGCCGCCGCCGGCCGCGAGCGTGGTCGCGGTGAAGTCGAGCGTTGTCACCATCTCGTCGATCACCTGACCGGCGGGGATGGTTCCCTTCCAGTAGGCAACCATGGGTACGCGGATGCCGCCTTCGAGCAGATTGCCCTTATTAGCGCGCATCGACACGTTGTTCGAGCCGTTCCAGCCGTTGACGTCCGGGGTGCCGCCACCGGTCCTGATTTTGGTTGGCGCTCCGTTGTCGCCCGCAAAGAGGATCAGCGTATTCTCTTCCAGCCCCAGGTCGCGCAGCTTTTTTACCACGCCGCCGATGGAATCATCCATCGCCTTGAGCAGAGCCAGACCCTGATGACGCACATCATCCTGTGCTTCGTTGTAATGCGGGTAGTCCTGCTTTGGAAAATTTCTGTAATAGGGATCGTCGAGTTCAATACGAGGCAGGTGCGGCCCGGCCATGTCAGTTCCCTCGGGATAGGTCCTCGGCAATGTGCCTACGCCTTCTCCGGGATCCGAATGGTTTTGGCTAAAGCCGAATTCGTTCTGAATCCGACCCGCCATCAAACCGCAACGCGAAGGCCGACACTGCGGCGCCGAGCAGTAACCGTTCGTCATCAACGCGCCATCGCGTGCCAGTGTGTCCATGTGCGGCGTATCCACATTGCCGTCGATGCCGAAGAGACCCAGGTCCGTGTAGCCATGGTCATCGGCGTAAATGATGATGACGTTAGGATTGGAACGTGTCTGCGCCGCCGGCTCCGTCGCGGTGGAAAACACAAGGCCACAGCACAGTGGCAGAGATCACGGGAAAAGGCGGCCATGATATGGACGCGGCCCAGCCCCAGAACGGCGTGCGCATGTTCCGTTGAAGGGCCATGTCACTGGAGAGCGCAGCCGGCGGTTTCACCTCGGCTACCGCCGATACGGCGGAAAGACAGAGAAGTCCTGCCGCCGGTAGATTCGGCGTCTTCAACATGAACGTTCTCCTCATGGGTTCGCGCCTTCGATGGTGATTCTGCGGCGATACATATGGTCCGTGTTGCTGTCGGGCCCCTTTCTCGGGAAATAGAGGTAGAAATCATTATCGACGGTGTGGCAGTCGGCCGAGGGGCCGTCAAAATCGACGAAGGTGGAATAGGGCTGGATCACTCCGTTGCTGGCCTGGTCGACGGTCGTTTCGAGTGACCAATCAAGGCCGTCTGGCGACGAGAACAAAAGTAGTCTGCCAGCAGCGTGGGTTTGGACGGTAAGGAGGTATTTCCCGAGTGCGGTGCAGTAGGCGGCGTCGGCGTGGAGGTCTTCTCCGCCGGTAATATGAGGAATGAGGTCTTCGCCCGGCTTACCGGAAAGGCCGGGGATGTCCCACTTACCGTCGCGATATTTGTGCCAGGGGATAACTTGGTGTTGGGCGGCGGCCTTGATTACGGCGTCGAGCCTGGCACGGGCCACACTCTGGATGCGGTTTGGCCGGGTAGCGGCTTCGCCCGGAATGATGTCGTTGAAGTAGACATAGAGGTAGTCACCGCGGATGATGTAGGCTCCGCCGCCGACGTTGTGGCGGTCATCCGCAGGCCTGACGATTTCGCCGCAGTAGGTCCAGCTAAGGCCGCGATCGGTGGAGTACCCCAAGCCAAGGGCAAAGCGTTGATCAGCCCTGTTGATCATCCCCTCGTGGGCCTTGTTGAGCTCGGCATGCGTGATCGCCAGCATATCGCCATTGGGGCACTCGTACATGCCCAGAATCCAGAGCCCCTGTTCGGCGAGGTCTTGGTAGTAGCCGTTGTAGTCCCAAAGCGCTTCATCGGTCTTGCTGCCGACGTGACACTTGAGAGGATCGTCAGGCGGACCCTTGTGCCAGGAATGACGGCTCCTTCTGGTTTGCCCGGGTTTGAGACGGCACCCGAAAGAATGGAAAAAGTGCATCTCCCCATCCTTCCGCAGGGTCGAGAGGCTCCCGTCGTAGCGAATGGGAATCTCATCTTCCGTGTAAATAAGCTTAAGTTCGCCCAGTTTGACCTGCTGTGCCTGCAGGGTCGGTGCAGAGAACAACACCTCTTGCAGCCAGGCGCGGGCTCGCTGGCGATATTTGCTTTCGCGGTGCATCCACAGATCGGTGTGCGTGTTGACGACCTTGCCTTCGGGAATCTCGAAAATTTGCCAGGTCGGCACGTCAAGGAACGTGAAACGTGCCAGGTCAATGTGGTCTTTAAGGTACTGATCACGGATGGTGCTGGCGCGCATGCCGCAGATGAGTACGGGCCGGCCCTTGAGACGTCTCAGGCGAACCAAGGCCGACTTACGGTCGCTCTCGGGATAGCCCCACTGTTTCTGGCCGTCGAAGTGATCGTGGGTGAACATGCCTTTCCACAGCGCCGCAATCTCGTCGTCAGCCAGCCCGATGTAGCTGGCCCCGATGGCGCCGCGGGAGAAGCCGCAAATGAACACGTTGTCAGGGTCGCCGCCGAACTGTTGGCAGATGCGCGGCAGGTTGACCTTGCAGTAATCAACGGTCGCCTGTTTGTCTCCCCACCAGGTGACGGCGTTCTTCTTCCGCCCCTTCTCCACATACGGCATGGACACCCAGATGAACCCTCGTCCGCCGCTCATGCCATAGCCCAGATTCGCGTCCTTCACCTCACCGCTTCCCTTGCCCGGGGGAAACTCGTTGCCGGTGTATTCAACGATCACCGGATACTTGCCACCCGGTTTCCAATCGACGGGCAGATACAGCGCGTGATACACTTGCGTCCCTTTGTATTCCGGGGCGACCTGACGCACCCGCTTGCCCGCCGCCGGTGCCTCCTCCGTCATAACCGGTGTGGCGAGATCCTTCTCAACCTCGCCATCGCCTTTGGCCGAAACGGGCAAAAGCGATATCAGACATAGTAACACGAATAGATGTTGCATCTTTAACATGAAGATTCTCCTCGACCGAGCTTAAGGCGCGACGTCTGAGAAGTCCCAAGCCACTCCCTTTTGGCCCTCAGCGTCCCACCGGATTGACTGTATCTCCAGCGCCTTGGCCTGCTCACCGAAGGCGGGATTGGGTTTGGGGTAAAGACCACCCGTTTCAATGAAATGCCGATCGATCAGTTTACCGAGTTCCGCGACTTTTCCCGGCATCTGCTTTGCGAGGTTGTTGGTTTCGCCGAGGTCATCCTTGAGATGGTAGAGTTCGACGAGGCCTGCGTAGTATTTCGGGTTCTCCTTAAAGCGACGGATCAGCTTCCAGTCCCCTTTACGGACGGAAATACCCGCATCGTGATACGGGAACCAACTGAAGCTGGTGTCGCGGGGAAAATCTTTGCCTTCCAGCAGGACCGGGGCAAAGGACAGGCCATCCATGACATGGTTCTCCGGCAGAGGGACGCCAGCCAGCTCAAGCAGGGTGGGGTAGAGATCGATGTTGTTGATGATCGCGTCGCTGGTCGTCCCGGCAGGAATCTTGTCCGGCCCATCGGTGATGTTTCCGACGCGATGCTTGGGAGAGGGATGGCCCTCGGCCAGGGTCACGGTTTCGGGATCGAGGTATTGTCTGCTCTTGGGGAGCAGGAATGGTTGGGTTGCCGGGGGATTTTCCTGAAACACCTGAGGTCCCGGAGGGTCAGGTTCTTGATGACCGTGGGCTGACATGATGCCGTGACGCGTCTCTTCCTGCCCCGTCATGATTGAGGCGCGACTGGGTGAGCAGAGCGGGTGCGCGTAGGCATCCGTGAAGAGCATGGACTGCGCCGCGAACTGATCCACATTCGGCGTCTCATAGTATTGGGAGCCATAGGCCCCGCAGTCCGTCCAGCCCATGTCATCGACAAGGAACAGGATGATGTTGGGTTTGTCCTTCGCCCAGGCAAGGCAGGGAAACCCGGCCATCAACAAGAGAGCGATCGCTGCTCTTCTCATCGTTCTACTCCGTAATCTCATTGGTTCTCTTTTGGGCGGCGCAAGGTGCCAGTGCCAGGAAAAGGTCAAGAAACAGTCTTTTCATTTACAGCCTCAATTTTTTGGGGGTTCATGCTACGTGCTCTTGGGTCTCCGGGATTCGCGATAGGCCAGGATCATATCAGTATCGCCGGGGTCGCCGGCCTCCTTCATCAGCTCGCGCATGCGCTTCTCCAGTTTGGCCTGCAACTGGGCATGCTCCGGCTTGTTGATCAGGTTGTTCAACTGATACGGGTCCTCCCGGTTGTCGTAGAGCAGCCACGGTCCGTGGTCGAGAAGGTTGGCGTAGGTGTACCGCTTCGTCCGCACCCCGCGCCAGGGCGTGATGGCGTTCACGATGTATGGCCCCCCGCCGGGCAGCAGCTTCATGATGAGCACAGCGTCCCGTTGATCCGACGCCACGCCCTTGGCCGCGTCCGACATATCCTTGCCGTCGACCTCCGGACACTTCAGTCCGGCCAACGACAATAGTGTCGGCATCACGTCAATCGGCGTGATCAATGCGTCACTTCGTTTGCCCCTGGGCACCGACCGCGGGTATTCGACCAGAAGCGGAACGTTGATCGATTCCTCAAAAGGCATTTGCTTGAGGGCCATCCGGTGGCATCCGAGCATATCGCCGTGATCGGACGAGAACACCAGGATCGTGTCGTCCGCAACACCGGCTTGCCTCAACGCGCTTCGGATCCTCCCGATACAGTCGTCAAGCGCCGCGGTATGGGCGTAGTAACCTTGAATAAACTGCTTCTTGAGCCGTTCGTCGTTGTCAACGACCGCCCGACGGCCCTTGCGTTGTTCCTTGAGTTTCTTCGACGGCTTGTCCCACGCCAACAGGCAGTCGACGACTGCTCGCTCGGCAACATTCTTGCGAAGCTCAATCTTATCCAGCGGAATCCGTTCTTTGTACTCGTCCGGAACCATGTTGTACGGATCATGCGGTGGACCCCAGGACATGAACAAGCAGAACGGTTTATCCTTGTTCTTCTTGATGTAGTCGACAGCCAGATCGGTCTGCACAAAGGCATCGTATCCCTTGAATGTGATCTCTTCGGGCGTGTCCGTGCAGTAAAAATGATCCATATACTTGTGGGTGCAGTTGTTCACCGCCCAGTAGTCGAACCCCTGCCGCCGCTCTTTGGGCACAAACGGGTTGCGGTTCCACTCCAGGTGCCATTTACCAATATATCCCGTTGCGTAGCCTTTTGCCTTGCAGACTTTGGCGATTGTTGGAATGTCGTCACGCATACCAGTATCGTTCGATACCGTACCGTTTGCCATAGGATGCATTCCGGTCAGGAGCATTGCACGGTATGGAGAACACACCGGCCATGTACTCAACGCGTTGTCAAAGACGGTCCCACCTTCTGCCATGGCATCGAAGTTAGGTGTAGGCACCGTCTTGTTTCCGTAGCACCCCAGCGCGTGCGCCCGCATCTGATCCGCGAAGACATACACGATATTGGGTTGCTTGGCGGACTTCTGCCCGGCGAATAGCTGGCTCCCCGCGGCCGCAACAGGTATCCCCGCGGCCGCAGCCTTGATGAATTGACGTCTTGTAAGCTTCTTCATATTTGCTCCTTGTTACTGGTTTCCGAGCACGTCGGACAGAATTGACCTGCCCCCTCGTGTCGGTTCAGCCGTCATGAGAGTAATTCACAACAATTCTCCCTGTCTTGAGTAAGGCGGAGGGAACCGGAGCCTTGCTCAAGACACATTGCCCCGAATGCCGCCGGGGCCATATAATCAAGGCTGCTGTGTAGCCGGTAGTGATTGTAATCCATTCGCCACCGATCCACAACATATCTCAGCTCAGCCACACTCAGGAACAGCTCTCTATTGAGCAACTCATCTCTGAGCCTGCTGTTGAATGGCTCGGTCGGGCCTGTTATCCCTTCTTGGCGGGCTTTTTCGAGGGGATGGCCTTTGGGGTCTCGGCGTTGACGGATTTGAGATATGTCAGAAGGAGTCTCTGCAGTGCGTCGGCCTTGTCGGGGTGCTCTCCGGCGAGGTCTCTACCTTCTTCGCGGGGATCGGGATCGAAGCGGTAGAGTTCGCGGGTGCGGACCTTGCCGTCGGGCCGCCAGAAGAGCATGAGCTTGTAGTCGCCCTGGCGGATCGCGGAGAACCCATTGCCCGGGCGATGGAATATCAGGGCGTCGGGATCGCGCGTGACGCGGCCCTTGCTCGGATCGCTCAGTAGCGCACAGATGCTCGCGCCGTCGATTTCATCGGGCAAGGGGGCCGTGCCGCCGGCCAGCTCGTAGAACGTCGGCAGCAGGTCGTATCCGGCTACGGGCGTGTGACAGCACGAGCCGGGCTTGACCTTCGGTCCCCGCACCATGAACGGAACGCGGATGCCGCCTTCGTAAAGGCTGTGCTTGGCGCCGGTCAGGGGGAAGTTCGTCGCTGTTCGCGACGCGTCGCCGCCCGGCACGGTGCCGCGACCGCCGTTGTCGCCGGTGAACACGACATAAGTATTGTCGGCGACGCCGAGATCGTCGAGGCACTGAAGCAGTCTGCCGACGCCGGCGTCGAGATCCTCCAGCATCGCGGCCCAGGCCTGAGTGTAGCCTCGGTCGGGTTGGCCTTTCTGCTGGTACTTCTTGAGCGTCTGTTCGCGGCACACGACAGACAGATGCACCGCATAGTAACTGGCCTGCACATAGAAGGGGCGTCCGGCCTGGACCTGCTCTCGCATGAAGGCAATGGCCTTGGCGGTCACGGTCGAAGTTCGCTTGGGGTCTTCGTTGTCAATGTAGAACGGCGAGGTATTGGTGTGGTTGGCTTTGGGGTTGTCCGGGTTCAGGGATTGCGGCATGCCGCCGGTGTTGTTGCCGGTCGTGCCGTCGCTGGCGTCGTAGCCGCACTCCTCAGGTGTGGAGATCATCTGCTCGCCCCATTTGCCGAAGTGGGCGCAACGGTAGTTGGGATTGGCTTGCTTGAGGGCTTTGGGGATCGTCATGTGCGCCGCCGGGACCCAGGGACTCGCGAACTCGCTGCCGCTGCGGGCGGCGGCCGTTCCGCACTGGATGCTGCGGCGCGTCGGTGTGCATAGCGGTGCGGGCGAATAACCGCTGGTGAAACGCATTCCCGCGCGGCCGATTCTGTCCATATTCGGCGTGCTGAGATACCGCGAGCACGCCTCAGGAACCTGTGGATGCAATGCTTCGGACAGTTGGCTCCAGCCGTGGTCGTCGGTGAGGATCAACAGGATGTTAGGGGATGCAAGCTTGCGTGCCGGGGCGGCGTTGGATTTCACGAGTCCACACAAACCGCCGACCGCGAGCAGAGTTGTCATGCGGCCTACACTGTTCAAGAATTGTCTTCGCGTTTGCATATGCATCTCCAGGGGGATTTCCATAGTGATTTCAAGCAAGTCGCAATTCATCATACTTGGGGAAATTGACATCCATCCCCCATCTCTGGCTTATCCTTTCGCGCTTGCCATGTTTGTGATATGGGCCGATCAGATTGACCCGGGATTCGCCATTTAGTTTCATAATCGGTGCTCCTGCACGCCACACGGTCAATAATACCACAATAGGGCCTTGATTTCAAAACGTCTGGCCATTAACACGGCCAAGACACCTGCCGGAAAGGGCCCAAGACACACTAATTCGTTGAAAAGGATTTAGACGGACTAATGGTCCCCGGATGGGGAAGTTAATAACAGCTTCTCGATCACCGCAGCCAGTTCCGTCGGAGGCATTCGATAATCGAGATAGGCATGGTTCGAAGGGACGCCGGGGATCCATTGATTGCTTCCATCTTCTTTGCCCACACATTTACCCCCCGAAACGGCGGCGAAATAATCGGATAGACCCCGGACCGCATACAACACGGCAATCAGATCCCAACTTGATCGTTCGGACACCTTGTACCCCTCGAAGAAACTTCGATAGAACGCCGGAACCGGATTATCCTTCGGCCCCTGGGCAACTAACCGACCGCCGGTCATCACATCTTTGCCCAAACCGGTGAACATGATCTTGCCCGGCCAGTCGCTGATGACCTTGTGGGCAGCAGCTCCGTCCATGGTAAAGTTGTATTCGCCTTCGCCCTTCGGTGAGTTGGGCCACCTTCCGCCCATAGAGACTAACTCCTTGACCTTCGCTTCAACCAGTTCCCTGCCGGCAAGGGCGCTGTGCCGGTCCGGTTTGCTGTCAAGCAGCTCGGCCATGTTCGTAAGCCAGCCCACGACCACGATGGTCACACTGTTGTCGGGCTGGGCCGCCAGAATCTTGCGATAAAGGCCAACGGAAGGCGGAGCTTCGTCACTATGAGTCAAATCGTGGGGGAAGCCGCCGACACTCTTGTGGTACCATTCTTCCGGATCAGGACCCGTTCTCGAACAACCGATGGGCATATCCTCTCGACCATAATACGTATTGATTGTGTCCAGGGCAGGTGCACACCAGCGATTTGGATTCGCGCTCATCGTTGCCAAAATCTCGGCCTCGCCCCGATCGGCCATGATATGAAGTATCGCCAGGGCTCCGGCGTCATCCACATCCGTGCCAATATCGGTGTCAAAGATAATCGCAACAGCCTTCCTGGAGTCCAGAGGTTCGCCGCTCCGGCAGCCGGTAAGCAATATAGCACCCAATCCAACTGCAAATACTCCCACAACCAACCGCGAGTACTCAGGTCGAATAGGCATAATGCAAACTCCTTAGCCGGCGGCACATTTGACCGGCCACGCATAGCTTCATCTGAGATTTTCCATACGTTCACAGGCCCTAAGCCTCGTGTATGCTATCAAATCACGGTTCATCTGTCACACACTACTTCGTTAGCGCCCACCGGCCCCAATCCAGCGGACGGGCCATTCAGCATTTTGGCATGGGCCAAAGGAGGTGCGCCAGGTCAAGCGATCGTTTCGCAACCTCGATTGAAAGCGGCCACATCCGCGGGATGGCCTTCAGGGCACATCCGGTCTGAAAAACAACCGGGGCCCGCACCGAGTCAACCAGTACAGGCCCCGAATTCGTATAAATGTCATTGCTGCTCAAGCGAGAGCAAACGCGTTGCTGATCCACCGGTTCAAGAGTCTCTACTGTCGCTCAATACAGCCGGATATCGTCAACGTACAACGTGCCGGCGGCGCCGTTGCCGTCAATCCCGATGGCCAGAGTCGTGACACTTTGCAGGTTCAGGCCCAACGCCGTCAGGTCGATATTCCAGGGTTGCCAGCCTGCGCGCGCTATGTTATCGGCCTGCCCATCGTATGGAATTTTCGTACCGTTGATCTTCACGTACAACTGCCCGGTGTTGCCCGCGGTGCCATGGAACCACAGCCCCAGTGTCTGAATGCCATACCTGGTCCAGTCCTGTGGAGTGGCAAACGTACGTGTGGCCTCTGAGTACGTGGCGCTGCCACTGTTGCTATAGAGAAGCGGCATGGCCTGGGCGCCGCCGTGGACAATCGTCGTCTCGACCGAAGGAGGCGTTAGATAGCCGACCTGGGAGCCGTTTGCCGGGTTCTCGTATCCATCCAGCCATGTTGAGTATATTTCATAGGGCGGATAGTCGTTGTAGTCCTCGAAATCGTCCACGACCAGATATTCTGCAACGATAAAGTCCCAGAAATCGCCCTTAACTTCGGCACCGTCGCTTTGAATCTCGCCGATCCCCCAGTAGTAGGTACCCGGAACAATAAGCCCTGCGTCGTACCGGGTGGTATTTAGTCCGGCCGCTACGAGCGGCAGGTCATCTTTATTGGTTCCAAGATACACATTATGTGCGGTGGCCCCTTCGCCGGGCTCCCAGGCCAGCGTCACAGGAACTTCCCGGTCAAGCAAAGATCCCGGGACCGGCTGAGGCGAGAACGCCAGGCGCTTGTCGGGCCTCATTTCCTCCCTGATCTCGGCGTCGTTAAGGACCCGGGTGAAGAACTTAACTTCGTCTATATCACCTTCGAAGTAGTTTTGGTTGTTGGCAAATTGAATTCCTCCAATCCAAATAAGGTCCTGTGCGTTCTTGGTACCTATCCATTTGTCGGCAGTGCCCGAGTTGTCCGGCATACTGTCAATAAATAGGGCCATATTTCCTGCCGCAGCTTCGCGGGTCCAGGCAACATGATGCCAACTTGTGTCGGTGATAGCAATATTACTTATGAGCGAGCTACCATCTCCAAAGCCGATAGCCATGCAATTGGCAACGATGTTTCCCCCGTTGAAGGAGAGTGCAAAATTCTCCAGCTTACTGCCGGCGTCACCGTCGATCAGGCCGCTTCCATTGCGGACTCGGTCTATGTTGCCGTGACTCTGTGTCAGATTATCGGTGCGCAGCCAGAGCATAATTGTCCAGTCGTCCTGGACGACGCGTGGTATCTCCACGTAGTCGGCGGCGCCGTCGAACTGCAGGGCTCTGCCTGCGTAGCCCTCGTCGGTCCATTTAATGTCGCCCACCAGCACGCCATCGTTACCCTTTCGTGTCCAGTCAACTGCCAGTGTACCTTCGCCCAACTCGAACTTATACCAGGCCACCAAGGCATCCTCAACCGTGAAGACCGGCATGGTCTTAAAGCTCCAGAGCGGTCCTGCAACCAGTTCGCCATTCTTGACGGCGTCCACACGCCAGTAATGGATTGTCTCGCTAAGCATTGTCCTGTTCGGATCCTGGTATGAGGTCTGCGTAACGTGGCCGAGCGGCTCCAGGGCCTCCGCGGACGTGCCGAAATAAACGTCATAGGACGTGGCTCCAAAGGCCGGGGACCAGCTAAGTGAAAGTCCGTCGACGCCCACGAATTCAGCGCCGATAGATGGGCTGGGATTGCTGACCTCATTCGCTGCCACGGTGAAGGTCCACACGTCGCCTGTGATAAGGCCTTCGGCGGTCACCACATCGACCCGCCAGAAATATTGCTGGCCGGTGACAATCTCTTCGATGGTGTAGGAGCCGGTGGCATTCTCACTGCCAAGAATGAGGGCACCGGGATCAGTTCCCAGATACAGCTTATTGGTGCCCTCTATCGTTCCCCAGTTTAGCGTGCCGCTTGTGACGCCGACGGCGCCGTCCGCAGGCTCGGGTTCGAAGGGCTTGGTGGCCAGTCCGGAGATTGCGATTACCTCGCGCCGCGATAGCGCACGATTGTAGATACGCACCTCGTCCATCAGACCGTTAAAGTAGTAGAAGCCGGATGTGTCAGGACTGTCTGGTGCTGAGAAGTCCCGCCCGAAAGTGAGTGGTTCAGTAGATTCTGCGAAGATATATTTCGCCATCATCAGATTCTCTTCGAGGTTCAGGATGAAACGCAGTGATTGGGTATCTGAGATAACACCCGCAAAGCTCCAGTCGATTCCTTCGGGCTCGTTAACTTCAGGTACATTGAACAGACTTTGCCGTGATCCGGTGCCTACAGCCCCGGGCGCGTAATTGGGATCGTTGGGATCATCCAGAACAAAGCCCATGTTGGCGGAGAACCTCAGACCATTGGTATTGTTGAATCGCAGTGACCACGTGGCATTATGCGTTCCCTTGGTCACAATACCGTCCCAATTCTCGATATCATCAGGTCTGATCCACGCCAGGATGGTCAGCTCATGGGTGATATTGAGGCTGTCACTTTGCGGGATCTCGACCCAGTCGGTATTGCGGTTCTGGTAGTTCAGGTCCAGGGATATGCCGGTTTGCCCAAACGTCCAGGCCGGGTCGCTATTCAGGCCGGCGAGGCCTACAAGCGTTCCATTGTTCCCATGACCGGAGAGATCTGTGACGGCCCCATCATCAAAATTCCAGTACCCCACCAGATTGGGATCATCCTGTCCATAGACCTGGACACAAGAGACCAGAAACACGACCCCCAACAAGATCAATTTCTTGGACATAATCGTCCTCCTTCAAAAAGGGTGATGTTTAAGACGCCGATAGTCAATCCCGCCTATATCGGCTGAAGATACCTTGTCATTCCTTCATCGCTTTCGACTGCCTCCTTCCTTCACAAAAAACCGCCCCTGACAATCCCAGGATTGCCAGCCCCGTCCATGTTAATTTGTACCAGATTTGCCCCATCCGTGTCAAGCAGGATATATGAAAAAGGAATAATGGAAGTAGGGCACAGAAGACTTTTCCGGCATCTTCTCCCGGCGGATCATCCATCACTGCCGCAGCTCTTGACCCGGCTTCTTGTCCCCTTCATGATGTTCGGAATACTTTTTTGGGTCAGGATATCAACGATCCATCCGGTTCCGAGCGGGATATTGCCGGGGTCGGTATAGACTCGGTAGTAGGCCAGGACGGGGCCATCCTGCTGCGGAGACTTTTCGAGGATCCATTGCCCGTAAGTGTCTATTACCGTCTCTTCGGGCTTGAGTCCGGGCCATGGGACCTTCTTCCAGAAAAGCTGAATCTTGTGCTCCTCTTTCTTTGACCGGAATCTCAGCCGGTACTTCTTGACGAAACCCAGCGGCAACAGAAGCTTGTAATCGACTATTGTTGCTTCTTCCGTGGAACTGGTAATTGTAATTTCGTTGACGTTGGGCATGAACTTCGGGTAGCTCTCGTAATCCGCCAGAACGGCGGCGACTTCTTCCAACGTGCCCTCAATAAGACCCAGCGCCTCATATTCCTCCGCATTCTCTCCGGAATGAGCAATCCTGCGAACGGTTATTTGTCCTTTAGCAATTGATGTCTTGTATTTGTCAAACAACCTGCTCTTGTCAGCTTCATTTCTCCTCTCAGAGTAAATCGCATCCATTAAGATATAGTCTTTGGAATTCGCAAGCTCACCGGCCCGAACGGAATCGAGCTTCGCCAGGGTAGCCCGGTCTCTCAGAGCCGATTTCGCGTCCTGGACCGCCTCGTTCGCCAGCGCCCGGTTGAAATAGAAAACGAAACGATCCGTCTGCGACCCCCATTCTTTATTTATGCAAAACGTGAAAGCATCAATCGCCTCGGTGAACTTGTGACTTTTCGCCAGGGCGACGCTGAGATTGACGTGAGCGTAGTAATAATCGGGATCGAGTCGAACGGATTCTCTGAAGGCGGCAATGGCCTTGTCATACTGCCCGCTGC
>DATKWR010000690.1:0-2311 GCA_035529475.1 Sedimentisphaerales bacterium
TTTCGAGCAGACCAAAACGCTCTGCCTGATGAAGCCATGTACTGACATCTGCCAGGTCCCGCGGGCCAAGGGCAAGGGGTTCAAGTGGCCGACACTGGAGGAGGCTTGTGCCCATTTCAATATCTGGAATCCAGACAAGCACAGCGCCGTTGGTGACGCCCTGGTGGCGCTACAGATATGTCTCAAGCTGGATGAGATGGGGGCCTTACCGGGCGCCGAAATCCATTACGCCAAGAACCCGCCCGCCTAATTATAGAGAGGGGCCACATTTGAAGGGAGGCACCATGAAGTGCAGGATGTGCGATCACGCGATTGAGAACCCCAAGAGGAACCAAGTGTACTGCAAGAGCTGCGCTGTGCTGAATAATAAGAGGCAAAAGGCGCAGTTGTGTGGTGTGTTCCGGCTGGGGGAGCGGGGCATGGAGAGCAGAGAGCTGGCCCGAATGAAAGGCGCACCGCTACTGGTTAGGCGGATGCGACTTTACAAGTACACGCAGGCGGTCGAGCGACAGGAACCGATACCTTACGACGAACGCTTTTCAATGCAGAGTTTCTAAGGGAGGACATAATGAAGCACGCCGACGCAGAGGTTTGTCAGAGGATCGAGAACAGCGAACTACCCGAGCGGTTGTTGCAGGTTGCGGGAGTTCAAGGGATCGATGAGTTGGTCGATGCGATGGACCTGGACAAGCTGGTGACCTACGCCCGCCGGCACAACATTGACTTCGAGGACCCGAGCGGGTGGCTGGATGATGAGTGGCCTGCAAAGGAAAGTTGGCTCCGTGGTGCGGTGATGGAGCACATGGCCGAACGGGTCACAGCGAAAGGAGGCGACGAATGTTGTACGAGTTGATTAACGTGTCTGACCCATATACGTTTCATGCGGACGACCCGAAGATTGCGCAGGCGGTGGCGCTGCTTGTCGGTAGCACAGGGATGGGCCTGGTAGACGACCAAGGAAATGATTACCCCACGATGTTACTCGTCGAGAAGGACATTGATGCCAAGCTGGAAGAGATCTTCGGATTGCCTATGAACGATTTTGTACAAGGGCACTATGCCGAACTGGCGGTGGCGCTGGACTCGGTGATGTCGGTGGGGTTTCGAGAGCGAAACAATTACGATGCGGCGATCGCCCGGATGGCGACCGAGGAACGGGAGAGCTACCGGGACGAGGTCCACGACCGCAACCGGACCAGCATGAGTGATTACGGATGGTACGCCTGGCGGCTGGCGCGGAAGTGCCGCGAGAAATTGGAAAAAGGAGAGTCCAATGCTATCAGTGACACACCTGATCATCCTATTAGTGGGGGTGGTCTCGTATAGAATAGGAGCGAGCCGACAGGCGAAGTATGACCTGGATGTGGCCCGTAGGAAGTTGGGTCCGTATATCATGAAGATGAATTCCGAGCAGGACTCGGAGAAAGGTGTGTGAGTATATGAAGAGGGCAAGCACGGAGAAGAATCGCCGTTGGGCGCGCTATCCAGCGTGTTTCGGGAAGCTGGACTGCAAGGGGCTATGCGCGATTGCGCGGAAGCATGGGATGGCGATTATCTCTGCCAGGAAGCCCGATATGCACGTTTACAATGAGATTGGGCTGTATGGCACGGCATCCCAGATGAAGGCGACTGAGAGCGATTGGGAGGCGGCGGGCAACACACTCAAGCCGCGTGGTTTCCGGTCGGTGTTTGGTGTGCCGCTGAAACGGGCCAGGAAGGACTGGGTAGATACGCGAATCGCAGAGGCGAAAGAGAATGCGATACCAACGCGTGGCGGTCGGATGGTTCGATTGTGGCATGGCGGCGGGCGCGTAAAGGCTCCGAAGGGTTATCGCCTTTTGGTCGATAGTGAGCTTCCGCTGGAGTCGGATGTTGCCTGGAACGCAGGCGCGGAAGTGTGGGAGCCTATTGATGGGAAGAGTTTACATTCCTACGGCCCGCAGAACTTCAAGAAGCGCGCGTATGGTATCGTCCGAAACAGTAGCTAACCTATTGGAGAAAGGAAGATCATGACACGTGAAGAGCTGACGAAACATCTGGAAGCACACGAGTATCAATTTGCCAAGACGATGCCGCAGATCCCGCATTGGTATACCTTGCGGAAGAAATGGGAGGACGGCAAGGTCTTCGAAGAGGTGGTGCAGGCCATTCGCGATCTGGGCGAGATTCGGCCGTGGCCGGCGCCGCCGAAGAAAGCCCGGTACCGCCACACGTACTTTGACGCGGGCGAGTGGAGCTACTGGTCGATGGGGGCGCCGCTGGAGAAAACGATCCTGATCAACCGGGCCAAGCGTTACGACCCGACCACGGC
>DATKWR010000691.1:0-5331 GCA_035529475.1 Sedimentisphaerales bacterium
GAGAACCGCTTTATAGGGAGATAAAAGAATGCGATCCTACATGAGTTTGTTCACTATCGCTGTTGTGGCAGGTTTGGCTTGTGTCGGCCTTTCGCGGGGCGCCGGCGCCGTCGAAGGCGCCGCTCCCGAAGAAATCGAGACCCCGCCCTTTCCATACGATGCGGTGATCACCGGCGATGACGTCTATATCCGTTCCGGTCCCGGCACAAACTTCTACCACTGCGGCAAGTTCAAGAAGGGCGACAGGGTCAACGTGGTCGCCAGGCAGTTTAGCTGGTCGCGCATCGCTCCGCCGGCCGGCAGCTTCTCCTGGATTTCCATGCAGTACGTCAAGATCGATGCGGCCAATTCCGCCGTCGGTACCGTCACCGGTGACAACGTCCGCGTCTATGCCGGCTCCGATTTCGTCAAGCCGCTTTATTCGACAACCTTGCAGGACAAGCTCAGCACGGGCGACAGGGTCAAGCTGTTGGGCGAGCAGATGGACGGTTACTACAAGATCGCCCCTCCGCCGGAGGCCTACCTCTGGGTCAGCACGAATTTCACCCGGCCGGCCCCGCCGCCTACAGAGCCGCCGCCGGTCGTCTCGGCGGTCGAGCCGACGCCTGGAGTTGAAGAGCCCAACGAGTCCGTCGCGGCCGCGCCCCCGCCGGTCACACCCCAATCAGCGACTGAAAGATATCGCGCGCTGAAAGAGCGGGTGGAGGCCGAGCGCGCCAAGCCCGTGGACCAGCAGGATTACTCAAGCTTTACGAAGGAACTGACTGCAATTGCCAAAGATGAAGGCGCGGGCAGCGCAGCGCGTTATGCCCAGTTCGTTCTGCAGCAGATTCAGGGGTACGAATTGGCCCTGGCGGTCGGCAAGGAAATACGCCTCCAAAACGAGCAGTTGGAGAAGGTCAAGGCAGGAATCTTGAAGGCCCGCACGACGCGCCTGGCCGAAGTCAAGGACTTGGGCCGGTTTGCCGTCACGGGAGAATTGCAGACGTATGCCACCTTCGGGCCCGGCCACTACCGCATCGTCGATGAAGCGGGCAAAATGGTCTGCTACGCCCTGCCGGGCGACTCCGCGGCGAAGAGGGACCTCAGTGGACTGATCGGCCGTAAGGTCGGGCTCGTCGGAACCATAGAGCCTCATAAGCCGACAGCCGGCGCCCTCGTGCGATTCACGAATATCGTCGAGCTCAAGTAATAGCCGCGTCTCCGGCCCTGACCGGCGCCGAGATCAAGCAGAAAGATATAAAGAAAAAGTCGCGCCTGTTGCAGCGCGACTTTTTTCATATACTTCGTCGGACCTGTCTGCGAAAAAACAACCGGCCTAAAAATCGTCGCAGGCCCGATAGGCTTCGATGACCGCCATCTCGCCTTCCTTGCCGCGCTTGCTGCTGCCGTGCTCCATGCACAGCACACCCTGGTAGCCCTTTCCGTGGATGTGCTTGAAAACGTTCTTGTAGTTGATTTCGCCGGTGGTCGGCTCCTTGCGGCCGGGATTGTCGCCGAGATGGAAGCTGGCGATCTCGCTCCAGGCCATGTCGATGTTCGGGATCAGGTTGCCTTCGGTTATCTGCTGGTGGTAAATGTCGTTGACAATCTTGACCGAAGGGCTGTTCACGGCCCGGCAGATCATATAGGCCTGCGGGATTTTCGTCAGGAACAGGCCCGGGTGATTCGTCCAGGCGTTCAGCGGTTCAAGGACGATGACCAGTCCCGAAGGCTCGCATATCTCGGCGCAATACCGGAGATTGTCAATCACGTTGGCGGTCTGATAGTCCCACTCCAGGCCGGTGTCGAACGCACCGGGTACCAGCAGAGCCCATTTTGCGCGGGCGCGTTTGGCGAATTCAACGCCGTCTTTGACCGTCTTGATGATCTTTTCGCGGATTTCCTTGTCGTTCGTGACGAACGACTTTCCGCCTATGCCCTGAAGGACAAACGGCCCCAAATCCATGTTCCGGCGGTCGAGCTCCATGACGATCTTATCGACGAGGTCATTGGGCTTTCCCATCAGGCCGTTGTCGAACATCGCCCTGAAGCCCTGGTCCGACATGAACTTGATGTTGTCGATGGGATCTTTGCCTGCGTGCTCTTTGAACGTCCCGAGGCCCGGTGCATATTTGAGCTTGAACTTTCCGCTCGAACCCGCGGCCTTTGCCCTTGAAGAGACCGATGAAATCGCCACAGCCGCGGCCGCGGAGACCATCAGATCACGCCGGGATATTCTCGCGTTTCGCCGACGCGAATCTTCATGCACGTTTTGCATACTGGGTACTCCTAATCTTAATCTGGCGCCCACCTGCTACTTCTTGAACGCGGTCCACTTCTGGTTGCTCTTGGTGCTGGCCAGAACGGTTTCGATAAAGAGCATGCCGCGCAGCCCGTCGTCCACGCTCGGAAAATCCAGGGCAAGCGGATCGGGTCTCGTTCTGGTCAATTTTGCCCGAACGGTATCGGCGAAGTTGCAGTAATTGTTGGCGAAGGCCTCGAAGAACGCCTCGGGATGGCCGGAGGGCAGGCGCGTGGCGCGAGCCGCGGCGGGGCTTCTCGCTGCGACATAGCCATTGCCGCGACGCCAGACCTGCACCGGGCCGTCCGGCTCTTTGACGTACAGATAGTTCGGATGCTCCTGATGCCATTCGAGTCCTTTTTGCTCGCCGTAAACCCATATCGCCAGATTGTTCTCTTCGCCGATGGAAACCTGGCTGGCGTGCAGAACGCCCCGCGCGCCGTTGTTGAAACGCAGCAGGACGTTGCCGTCGTCGTCGAGCTTTCGGCCCTTGACAAAGATCGTCAGGTCCGCGCACAGTTGGGTAATCTTCAGGCCGGTGATGTACTCGGAGAGGTTCTCGGCGTGCGTGCCGATGTCACCCATGCACCCGGCGCCGCCGCTCTGCTTCGGGTCGGTGCGCCAGGCGGCCTGCATCTGGCCCGTCTTCTCCAGGGCCGTCGCCAGCCAGCCCTGCGGGTACTGCACGACGATCTTGCGAACCTTGCCCAGATCGCCGCCGCGCGCCATGTCACGCGCGAGCTTGACCATCGGGTAGCCCGTGTAGTTGTGCATCAATCCGAATACCCTGCGGGTCTTCCGGACGAGCTTTTTGAGCTCTTTCGCCTCTTTGACGTTGAACGTCATGGGCTTTTCGCACATCACGTGGAAGCCCGCCTCCAGGAAATCTTTGGCGATGGGGAAGTGCCAGTTGTTCGGCGTGGTAATCGAAACGAAATCGACCCTCTCGCCCTCGGGCAATTTCAACTCCTTTTCGATCATTTGCTGGTACGTGCCATAGACGCGCCTGGGATCGAGCAGCAGATCGCGTCCTTGCTGTTTTGATTTGCGCGGGTTGATATCGAACGCCCCGGCGACCAGCTCGATGCCGCCGTCCATACGGGACGCCTTGCGATGCACTTCACCGATGAACGCTCCCGGTCCGCCGCCCACCATCCCCATTTTCAGTTTTCGGTTGAGTGTCATATCTTCTCCTTTCAATAGAATAGCGGAAATACCATCCTTTGTTTTGAGACACTGTCTTAACCGTACCCAAATATATCGCGGACCGACCGGCTCCGCAAGGCCCACATCAAAAAGAAATCCCAGCCAAATATCGACTTTGGACGAGAGTTGACAACGATTGCCATAACAGGTACCCTCGGTGCAAGATGACAGGAGTCGAAACGTACTTTAGCTCGCATGAGAGACCTGCGCCATGGCAAAGAACAGGAAAACCGATATCCGCCCGGTCGCTGCTGATTTGTACTTCATTCCCGTCGAGACGCGGGTCCCGCTGAAGTTCGGGCCTGAGACATTGACCTCCGTGATTTGCGCGCGGGCCTGCGTCACAGTCGCGGACGCGCGCGGGCGCAAGGCTCAGGGATGGGGCGAGACCCCGCTGAGCGTCCAATGGACCTGGCCCAGCAGCTTGGGCTATCAGGAGCGGTGCGACGCGATGCAGAGTTTCTGCCGGATGCTGGCCGAGGCATGGGCGGGCTTCGAGACGCAAGGCCATCCGATGGAGCTCGGCAGTGAGTTCATCGCGTCGGTGCTGCCTGGCCTTCTGGAGCAGTTCAACCGGCAGCGGGGCGGGCAGGCCGAGCCGATGCCGCATCTGGCGGCCCTGGTTTGCTGTTCGGCTTTCGACGTCGCCGTCCACGATGCGTATGGCAAGCTCCTGGAACGGGACGTGTATTCCACCTACAACGCCGAATTCATGACCAAGGACTTGTCCGGCTTCATCAAACCTGTCGACGGATGCAACGTCTCGTTTGCAGGCAAGTATCCGCAAGATTTCTTCGTCTCGCCACCGCCGAGGACGATGCCCGCCTGGCATCTTGTCGGAGGCAAAGATCTGCTCGATGCCTCGGAATTGACCGGCGACGAGCCTAACGACGGCTATCCGGTGCTGTTGCCCGACTGGATCAAGCGCGACGGATTAACGTGCCTGAAGGTCAAGCTGCGGGGCAACGACTCTGCCTGGGACTACGAGCGATTGATCCGGGTGGGCGAGATTGCCATCAACCATGACGTGCAGTGGCTGACCAGCGACTTCAACTGCACCGTCACCGAGCCGGCCTATGTGAACGACATTCTCGACCGGCTGATACGAGATTATCCCGGCATCTACCAGATGATTCTCTACGTCGAGCAGCCGTTTCCATACGACCTTGAAAAAAACCAGATCGACGTTCACAGCGTTTCGGCGCGCAAACCGTTGTTCATGGATGAAAGCGCCCACGACTGGAAATTGATCAGGCTCGGCCGCAGCTTGGGCTGGACCGGCGTGGCGCTGAAGACCTGCAAGACGCAGACCGGCGCGCTCCTGAGCCTGTGCTGGGCCAAGGCGCACGGCATGACGCTGATGGTCCAGGATTTGACCAATCCGATGCTCGCCCAGATACCGCACGTTCGGCTCGCGGCGCACGCGGGCACGATCATGGGCGTCGAAACCAACGCGATGCAATTTTACCCGGCCGCCTCAGTGCCCGAAGAGCTCGTCCACCCGGGCCTCTACCGACGCCGGAACGGCCAGGTGGACCTGGCAACCATTAAAGGCCCCGGCTTCGGCTACCGGCTCGACGAAATCAAGAGGCAGTTGCCCTCGCCCGCGGCACAGTTTGAAAAATAGGACCTCACACGTGTACAGGAGAGAATAAGAAAATGGCAAAACTAAGCGCATTTGCAGATGAAGTCACCGAGAGCTTTCTGGAGCAGGTCAAGTATCTTGAGAGCGAAGGTGTGGGGTACATCGAGCCTCGCTTTATCAACAAGAAGAACATCATGGATCTGACCAGGAGCGAGCTGGCCGAAGCGAAGAAGATGATCGACGACCACGGCCTGAA
>DATKWR010000692.1:0-2927 GCA_035529475.1 Sedimentisphaerales bacterium
GAATTTCGATCAGCTTCTCTTTGCATAGGTGCTCAAGCAGTAATCTAGCTATTGGTACCGGTAGGCACAGTTGCTCGGCCATCCGGGTTGTGGAACAGTTGGCATCCGCATACACGGTCTTCAATGCCAAGTCCACAAGGAAGCTAAAGTCTAGTTGGGTTTCTTCCACGGTTATGGGTGGGATGGGGATGAAATTCCTGTTTGGAACTTTAGCGCACAAATTGTCCATAAAGAAAACCTCACTTTGTTGGTAAACCGACATTTCCCATATGACCTTCCCGGCAACAGCGTCAGATTCCTGACTCCCAATATACCACGGCCCTCTGGGGAATTCATCCACATTGTCGGCAAACTTTTCCAGCGCCGGCTCTACTGCCCGCATGATCTCGCGGCTTAGGTGCTCATAGTCAAGGGAAAACGGCTACCGTTTGACATTTTGGCGAGAAATACGTAGTATTACATATGCGAATAACATTCGGAACGACTGGCCAGCTAGCGGGCCGAAAAAGGACAGGTGAGCACGAACGACGAGATAAGAAAATAGGTGTTCGTGTCGTCCCGTGTTGTCAAAACAATGACGAGCGGTTACAATTATCACCGATTTTGCAGGTGGTCCATTTTGGGAGGAACAGAGAGTATGAGAGTCAGGATATGTTTTGTACTGGTGGCCGTGGTTTTGGGGGCGGCCCGGGTTTCATCCGCCAAGGTTTTGTTCGGGCAGAACTACACGGCGCTGTCCTATTCATGGGCACGATTGGCATAGGGCGGGAAACTGACGCAGATTCCACCTATTATCAAGCCGGTGCAGTGTTTGCTTTTTAATCTGAGGCGCCTCGCAAGAGGGGGACATTCCGGTCTTTAGTTCGAGTCACGCATCACGAGAAACGAGCCGGTGAATGGTGGGATAGTCTCTGATTGTGAGGGAAATCTTCCCTTGCTCGGGGACGATGATCTTGACACGGAGTTGTTCCTGGGGTAGTATAAGGCCATGAGGACAGTAGAACAGATTCGTAGAGAGGCGCTCGCGCTGTCGGTGGGCGAGCGTGCGGGCCTTGCCCACGATTTGATCCTGAGCCTTGAAGATCCTGACGCCTACGAGTTGAGTCCTGACCAGGAGGCCGAGATTCGACGGCGGGTTCGCAAGGTCAAGAGAGGCAAAGCGGCGGGCCGTCCGGCGGCAGAGGTGTTCGCCGAGATCGAGGCCAGGCTGAAATGACTTCGGCCACCATTCTCCATGAGGCGGAGACCGAGCTCTGGGAAGCCGTGCAGTTTTACGAGAACAGGTGCCCGGACCTGGGCTTGGACTTTGAGAACGAGATCAAGGCTGCACTTGAACTCATCCAGCAGTCTCCCGCTCGATGGCCAATCCACAAGGACGGTACGCGACGGTATCTGATTCACCGTTTCCCGTACTTCGTCGTCTATGCCCTTCACAAAGACCATGTCTGGGTCATTGCGTTCGCTCACTGCCGCAGAAGACCAGCATACTGGTCTGGGCGTTCCAAGATAGCAGAACCTCGACGTGGGCGCCGACCCCAATAGTCAGGCGGAGCGCAAGAACGGAATATTCTGCTTATATGAAACGGTTGAGCATACTGTTGATTCTCAGTGCGGCTGTGCCTTCGTGGGCGCGGGGCGCGCTGAGGGTGCATCCGGAGAATCCGCGTTATTTCGCCGATGGGTCGGGCAGGGCGGTTTATCTTGGCGGGCATCAAATCTTCGTCGATCTGCAGGACAACTCCTTCAACAAGGAGTTCATCAGGGACAAGGAGCGACTCTTAGACTGGAAGCAGTACGTGGCGTTCCTGAAGGCCCACAACTTCAACTACCTGCGCAATTGGGTGATATGGAGCACCGGCAGCGGGACGATGGCGCCGCTGAACCACGCCATCGCCTTTCCCATGCCCTACAATCGCGTGGCCGGACACGGCAAAGCAAATGACGGACTGGACAAGTTCGATCTGAATCAGTTCGACGAGGCGTTCTTTGAACGGCTGCGCCGCAGGTGCCAGGATTTGCAGGAAGCGGGAATCTACGTCTCTATCATGCTGTTCGAAGTGTATGGGTTCTTAGGCGGCGAGGGCGTTGGGCAGCCGAAACAGACCCTGTGGGACGGCAACGTCTTCAACAAGGCCAACAACATCAACGGCATCCACGTCGATTACGACGGCAACGGTAACGGCATCGAATTCTTCTACACCGACGACGAGAAGGTGCTCGAATTGCAGAAGGCGTACGTCAGGAAGGTGATCGATACCGTCAATCATCTTGACAACGTTTTCTACGAGATCGCCAACGAGCTGTACGCGCCGCAATGGCAGTACGAGATGATCGAGCTCATCAAGAGTTACGAAAAGACCAGGCCCAAGCAGCACCTGGTCCTGATGTCGGCGGGGGGAAGGGCACGCACCGGGGGCTGGAAGGCGATGGACAGCGATCTGGTTGTCAATAGTCCCGCGGATTGCTTCGCTGTGGCGGGCAGTTGGCAGTCGGGCCGGTACAGGAAGAAAGACCCGCCGGCGAACGACTCTGGCGAGCCGGGCCTTGTGGATATGGACCACGTATCCGCCGGCAGCAGCGACGTAGGATTCGTGTGGAGCGCTTTTACCAGAGGCTATCACTTCAACCTTTATGACAAGCCGTGGGAAAGTCCGGATGCCGAAGGCCCTGAGTGGGAATGTGTCCGGCTCAACGTGGGAAAGACGGTGGAGTACGCGAGCAGGCTCGACATGGCGAACGTCAGTCCCAGGGATGATTTAGCGTCAACGGGTTTTTGCCTGGCAAAGCCGGGCTATCAGTATGTCGTCCATCAGCCCGGCGGCGGCGAATTCACTGTTTCTGGTCTTCGGCCGGACGTATCGTATCAGTACGAGTTGTATAGCACCGGAAAGCACGAGGTCGTAGAGAAGGGCGAGCGTAAACCTTCA
>DATKWR010000693.1:0-2052 GCA_035529475.1 Sedimentisphaerales bacterium
AAACGCCGACGTCCGTGAGACAGGCAGTTGGCTATGATGGTCTTGAGTTCTTTGGGCATGTTGCGGGACAGAGCGTCACACATCTGAATGGGCCGACCAAGCTCTGATGCACGCTGCTTGAGTAAGGCGACCAGGTTCTCACCGGCATGGCGCTGTCCTGTGAAGAACAACGCGATCCGGAGATCATCAAGGATCGAGACAATCCCGGAGGTGAACACGCCCGTGCGGTCGCAGAACTCCGTCGGATCCGAGTCGGTCGGCTCCCCTGACTGGCCGATCAGGGAGAGAATCTTCGCTGTCGTGTCATCGTTGTGAAACAGCCGGCCCTGGGCGGCTTGGCGAATCATCTCTTTGAAGACCGGTTCGATCACGTCGGCACTGCGCTCCACGATCTCCCACTGGGTAGCGGCCGGCAGAGGGATACCCAAGCTGCCTTGGAGCCTCTCGAGTCGATTGAACGGAAGCCCGCTCCCATACTTTAACAGCGCGATCATGCTGGCCGATTCGGCGTCATACTTGTCCGGCCCCACGCCAGGCGGCGCCTGGGCGGTGAAGATCTGCCCGCACAGGTTGCATCGCAGCTTCTGTAATTCATACACCGTAGCTCCCAGAGGCGCCTGGCCTCGGATCCGAACCAGGCGGCCCGGTTCAGCCGTCTCATAGACAGTGCCTTTTTGGCAATTCGGGCAGGCATCCCCGCCCTTGAGGGACTCGTGCGGCACACAGACCTTATGGGCGCCCGTGTATGCTGCGGCGCCGTTACGGCCATGTCCTTTGGCTTTCTGCCTGGCCTCTGTGTCTTTGCATTCGTCCGCGTCGTCTCCAGAGTTGCTTTCCTTGTCGGCCTTGTCCAGAATCTTGTCCATCACCTTTTGCGTCTTTTCCGTGGTCGTCCCAAACAGCAGTTGCTTGAGCCGCTGGACCGAGACCCGGTTCTTCTCCAACTCCTGCGTCAGATAGATCAGAGTCTCCATCGCTGCGTGAAGCTTGTCGTATTCGGCTTGGCTCAAGGCCGCCGTCTTGGCACGCTCAAGGATCGCCTCCAACTCGCTCCTATCCAGGTCTATCCGCTCGGGGCTACCTGGCCCGGCCGGTCCGTCCGACGTCTGGCGGGCTGGGCTGGGTTGTCGCCGACGTTGCTTACCACTGTGTCTTCGGATTCTTCGCAGGGCGCTCATGGTCAAAACTCACAACATATCGCGGCACAACCGCGAAAACGAACAGGTATATTATCGGACAAAAGTGAGCTTTAACTTCAACTATTCAAGAGAGAGTGAACGCGGGCAAGTCACTTTCTTCTCACTGGCCCACATCCACCCGACGCCAGGGTGGGACCCCTTGGGCCGCTGCCGGATTGCCGCCGGACAGCAGAACCGCAAGCTGGTGGGCTTGAAGGGCCTGGGTGGTTGCCGAGACACTGTGCGGCCACCACGGGAACCGACCCTTCGAGAGCCGCTTCTGGCATAACCAGAAACCCTGCCCATCATAGACCAGGATCTTGACCGCCTTGCGGCTGCGATTGCAGAAAACGAAAACGCATCCGCTGAAAGGATCGCTACGAAGTGCCACACGACACAGAGATGCAAGACCGTCGATCCCCTTACGAAAATCGGCCGGCTCAACCGCCACCCGAATCCTCATCTGGGGTGTCACTTGGATCATGCCTGGCCACTCCGAAACACGCGTGCCAGAGAAGTCAAATCCGATAGGCCGGCGCCCTTGATATGCATCCGCACCGTAACGTCGCTGCCGTCGATCCACTCGATTGTGCATTCAACGGAACCAGGTGTCATCACACCGGGAACAAGCTCGATAAAGTCAGGCTCGGTCTTTGCCGGCATCAAGTCGTCGGCACTGGTCTCATCGAGGTGCTTCTTAAGCGAGTAGTACTTCAAGCCCAGTGCACGGGCAGTCTTGTTGAGCCCGTGTTCTTGGGCGAGGGCTACGGCTTGGCTCCAGAGTTCTTTGGGCAGTCGGGTACGCTTGTTGGGCTGTTGACTACGCCAGTGATCGAACTGGTGACGTGCTGTGGACAGGGCGATGGGAATGCTT
>DATKWR010000694.1:0-6810 GCA_035529475.1 Sedimentisphaerales bacterium
ACGGTCGAACGCCGCCGCGAGGTCAGGAAGCTTCTTCATACATTTCCTGGCGTTCTCGGCCAGAAATTCGGCCGGTCTGTAGCGGTCGAAAATCCCAACGTCAGGCCCGTGCGCCGCAAAGTGCGCTTCGACCCGGTCCACGACGCGCTGGGACTGCTCGGTTGGCGATTCACCCGTCAACGGCAGCCGGAGCTTTCTCGGCAGCTTGTAGCACAGATTCACGAGCCCAAAGTATGCCTGAGGCCCGATCACATCCTCGATGCTTCCTTCTCCGGTTTGGCTGTATCTGTCCGTAGTAAGAATGCCGCAGTCCTTGGCAAGTTCGGACTTGCGGAACTGTTCGATCCCCGTATGACCGTCGGCTGCGCCCATCAACACAACGGCGTTCCCCTCGCCGGCCCTGAACAAACCGAGGAAGGCGCCGATTTTCTCTCCGCCCCCGCACGGCACGATCTTCCAGGCGGGATCCAACCCGGTCCGGCCTTTCTCGTTCAGCCGTTTCGAGAACCAGTTCAAATAAAGCACCTCGGCCGGGCTTTCGACCAGCAGCGTCTTTTGTCCCTTGACCATCGATCGGGTCACCTCGTATCCGAGCGCCGCCTGCAGGGGGATCAGCGTATCTGCGTCCGTGCTGAACGCTTTGTCGCCGACCTTTGTGCCGAGATACAGTTCCTCGCCTTGATCGCCTTTGGCGACAATGTCCTCCACGGTTCTGGCCCGCCTGAGGTTGTTCGGATCAACCATGAACGGCGAATGCGTTGTGTAAATGGCCTGGTAGTGCGGCTCAAGCTCCAGCGAGATGTACCGCAGCAGGTCCTCCTGGGCCTTGGCGTGCAGCCCGATACCGGGATCGTCCAGCAGAATGAAGAGATTGTCCCCGAAGGTCCTCCTGACCTGCGAGAACCAGACCAGAAAGGAGAAGAACCACACGAACCCGGTGCTGCGCTCATCGAAGTTGAGCGTCAGGTTGTGTCTCGTGTTGAGGATACGCGTTTGCAGGACCAGCCCTCTGTCAAAAGGCGGCGGGTCCTGGAGCTTGCCGGGATGAAGCTGGAAGATGACACGCAACGACGTGTTCTGGCTCCAGTACTTGGATATCTTATCGGTGATCGGGGCCGACGCCGCCTCCAGATCGGCGATCAATTCCTCCGAGTTCTCGATGCTCGTCAGATGTTCGGGCCTGGTCCCCACAAGATCGAGCAGCGCCACAAACACGCGTTCCGGTCCCGACAGCTTGCCGCGTTCCCGGTTCCTGATGAGATCGTCGATGGAAAGCCGCCCGTTCATGATGTTGCACTTGGAGAAATACAGGAACTTCGGCAGAAGTCTCTCCAGCGCTGTCTGGACCGACGCCGGCAGCGTCTCCTGCGGCGACTTGCCACCCTCGAAAGCCCATCGCCGCCCGGAGTAGTATCCTTTTCGCACCTCCACGATCCTCGAGGGGATGGCGTCGGGGCCAAGATTTCCCTCAAGCGCTTGCACGTCTTTATCTTCGAGCTGCCACCTGGTGATCAAGGCGTCGTCCGGCTCGGTCTTCGCGCGTCTTTGGTACTCTTTGCGGCGTCGCCTCGGATACTCCAGCAGCACATCGAATTCGCCCAGCTCGGCCACGTCCGGGTTGAGCTTGTGCAGGGCCTCGAGAAGGGATGTCTTGCCCGCTTCGTTCTTGCCGACAAGACACGTGATCGGGCAAATATCGAATCGGGTCGAATCTTCAGCGCACTTGAAGTTCCTGACTTGCACGGATTTGAGCTTCATGGCTTACACTCCATTCCTAAAAGACTTCTCCCACCGGTGGACCTGTCACGCATGGGTTGAACACCCGCGACAGGCGCGTTGTCGAGGTCATCCGGCCCCGACACGATTCTCATACACTAACACGACAGATTAAAACCGGCAAGTCAATTTCCTGTTGTTTTTCACTTTTAAATGTCAGAAATGTTTGTCGTTTGGCCGGGGGCTTGGTACAGCCAGTCGCAGAACAGAAGCCGGCTCAGATATCTTCCAGTTCCGCCAGGAAAGAATCGGAATCGTCGATTTCCAACTCGGGGAAACTGTCGGACGGTTGATTCGCGGGCGCCTTTGGGACGGGCGTCTTTTTTGCGGCCTCTGGCGGCTTGGCTTGCTGAGGAGGCGCGACCTCGCTGGGTTCGCCGTCAATTTGCACCAGGAACGTGAGCGGGCCTATCGTAATGTAATCGCCGGCCCTGATGACGGCGTCGCTGATGCGCTGACCGTTGAGAAACGTGCCGGCTTGCGAGTCGAGGTCTCGCAGTTTCATGGCTTCACTGTTCAGGCTCAGTTGGCAATGTCGCCTGGAGACGACCATCAGGGGAATGCACAAGTCACAGTCGTGTCGCCGGCCGATTACGGTCAAACTGCTCGGCAAGGGAAAAGCCTTGTGTGAACCGTCTTTCTTGAATAGAATCAAAGTCACGTCCATTTGGCTTCCTCCTTAAAAGTCGCGGCTACACCACGACATGTACTATTATACACGCAAAACAGCGGCTTGGCAAGAAATAAATCCTCGGACAATACTGTTGACACAAGGGGGGGACTGCGTTAAATTCCAATAAATTTGTGCCAAATACGAGCTATAATGAGACTATTGGAAGTGCCGGAAAGTTAAATGGTAAAAATCACTCTGCCGGATGGCGACATATTGGAGGTTGCTGACGGCACGACGGCAGCGCAGTTGGCTGAGCGGATAGGGCCGGGACTTGCAAAGGCCGCCGTCGCGGCGAAGGTCAATGGGTGTTTAGTGGATTTGTCCACGCCTATCGGCGGTGAGGCGGCCGTTCAAATCGTCACCGTCAAAGATGCCGAAGGTCTTGAAGTGATGCGACATAGTTGCGCGCACATCATGGCTGAGGCGATATGCAGCATTTGGCCGGCGACGAAGCTCGTTTATGGTCCGACGGTCGAAGACGGATTTTACTATGACGTTGACCTCGATGAGCCGATCCGCCCCGGTGACTTTGAGCGCATCGAGCAGAAAATGACCGAAATCATCGGTGCCGACAGGTCCTTCGTACGCAGGGAAATGACCAGGGCCGAAGCCCTGGAGAAGATGGCCGGGGATAAGTATAAGACCGACAATATAAACCGCACCGATAGCGAGGTGCTTAGCTTTTACTCGCATGGAGAGAGCTTTGAGGATTTGTGCCGGGGGCCGCATGTACCCAGTACGGGAAAAGCCGGATCTGCAAAGGTGATGTCCGTGGCCGGCGCGTATTGGCACGGCGACCCGACACAAAAAATGCTCCAGCGAGTTTATGGCACGGCCTGGGCGACTAAAAAAGATCTTGACGATTATCTGCAGAGATTGGAAGAAGCCAAAAAACGGGACCACCGCGTTTTGGGCAAACAACTGGACCTGTTTAGTTTCAACGAAGCCGGCCCCGGTTTTGCGTTCGTCCATCCGAAAGGCATGATCATCTGGAACGCCATCGTGGACTTCTGGCGGGGCGTTCACAATCGATACGGGTATGAGGAAATTCGCACGCCTATCATTCTCAACGAGCAACTGTGGCACAGGAGCGGCCACTGGGACAACTACAAAGAAAACATGTACTTTACCCGGTTCGACGATGCCGACTACGCGATAAAGCCGATGAATTGTCCGGGCGGCTGCCTGGTCTATAAGACCCGGCAGCACTCGTATCGCGAGTTCCCCATGCGGGTTGCCGAGCTTGGCCTCGTGCATCGGCACGAAGCCAGCGGCGTCATGCACGGGCTTTTCAGGGTCCGGCAGTTCACCCAGGACGATGCCCACATCTTCTGCACGCCCGACCAGATCGAATCCGAAATCATCGGGGTCATTGAGCTGACCTTTGAGATCTATCAGGCGTTCGGATTCGAGGATTTTCACATCGAGCTGTCCACCAAGCCCGAAAAGCACATCGGCTCCGACGAGATATGGCAGACCGCTACGAACGCCCTGATGGAGGCGCTTCGCCATAAGGGCATCGACTACAAGATCAACGAGGGCGACGGTGCGTTTTATGGGCCCAAGATCGATTTTCATATCAGGGATTGCCTGAAAAGGTCCTGGCAGCTTGGGACCATTCAACTGGACTTCTCCATGCCGGAGCGTTTCGGCCTGGTCTATACCGACAGGGACAACATAGAAAAAACGCCGGTTATGATTCACCGGGCCGTTCTGGGCTCTTTCGAGCGTTTTATCGGTATTCTCATAGAGCATTACGGTGCGAATTTCCCGCTCTGGCTCGCGCCGGAGCAGGTGAGAATTCTGCCCATCAGCGAAAAGAGCAATGATTACGCGGGAAAGGTTCAGGCCAGGCTTAAAGAGCTGAATCTGCGTTGCAGTTGTGACTTCTCGGACGAAAAAATAGCGCCTAAAATCGCCAAAGCCCATGGTGAAAAGCTGCCCTATATGCTGGTGGTCGGCCCAAGGGAGGCCGAGTCCAATTCGGTCAACGTGAGGACGCGGGGGCTCAAGGAGACCAGGACGATGGGGATTGACGAGTTTTTGGCAATAGCGCAACGCGTAATTGCCGATAAGAAAATAGACTTGGCATCGTGAGGCGTATTGCTTATAATCGGTCTTTGGCAAAGACCTTAAGAGTTGTCGAACGAATTTGAGTTCTTTTATAGAAAGGTAAGGTGTCGCACAATAAGTAAACGAGGCTTAAGGATAAATGGAGGGATTCAGGCCAGGGCTGTCCGTTTGATCGATGGAGAGAACAACCAGGTTGGGATTATAGAGACCGAGGATGCGCTTGCCCGGGCGCGGGAGATTGGCCTGGATCTTGTGGAGGTTGCTCCTACGAGCGACCCGCCTGTTTGCCGTATAATGGATTACGGCAAATGGGTGTATGAACAGAAACGAAAAACGCGCGAAGCTCACAAGAAACACCAGCGTCACACCACAACGCTTAAGGAAATCAGGCTCAGGCCTGAAACCGACACACGTGACCTGGAGATCAAGCTCAAGCACGGGCGTGAGTTCCTGGAGAAGGGCCACAAGGTGCAATTCACAATGTTCTTCCGCGGGCGTCAGATGCTGCACCGGGACCACGGCTATGGCGTGCTCGAAGAGATCACCGGGGCGTTGCAGGATCTGGCGAAGATTGAGCGGCCGGCCAGTATGGCCGGAAAACGGATGACTCTATTGCTTGTCCCAAGATAGCCCGCACCGATCGGTCGGCGACATACTTATCCGCCTCACGACTCAAGCGGCACAGGTGAGTGGGCCGGGGCATTCCGGCTACGTATGGCTTCTTTCTTCCCCAGGGAAAGCCACAATTTTTGGGAAAATCTGTCTGCCCACTATTGACCTGTGGCGCCGAATCGCATATATTATTCGTTTTGTGTTTATTGTTGAGATCACCGGTCGCCCTGAGGCGGCTTTGGGGGATTTCGGATGGATTCTCCGTAGAGAAGGATAACGTAAATGCCAAAACAGAAAACCCATAAGGGATTGAGCAAACGAGTCAAGGTCACGGCCACGGGCAAGGTAAAGCACAGGCGCGCCGGGACGGGGCACCTGCTGAGCGGCAAGAACGCCAAGCGGCGAAGGCGCCTCAACAGACCGGCCACGATGACCATGGTGAATGCCTATAAAGCCAGGATTAAGCTTTGCGACTGAGCGCCTTGTCGGTCGGGAAGGGATCGGCCGGCGACAATCGATTTCCAATGTCCGCCTGGGGCGGAATAACTTAACAGAGCTTGCTTCTCGGCTTGGGTCGAAACCCATTCAGCTGCCGCCAGCAAGCGTAAAGCGTCGCAATTTGATAAAGGAAAGCTGACATGCCAAGAGTTAGAAAAGGTGCCGCAAGGCGCCAGGGGAAAAAACGGATCCTCAAAGCCGTCAAAGGCCATCGCGGTTCGGCGGGCCACTTGTATCGGCTGGCCAAAGAAGCCGTCATACGGGCCGATGTCAACGCTCGGACCGGACGCAAACTCCGCAAACGGGATTTTCGCGGACTCTGGATTACCCGTTTGAGCGCTGCCTGCCGCCAGCGGGGCATACGGTACAGCCAGTTCATTGACGGCTGCAAAAAAGCCAACATTGCATTAAACCGCAAGATGCTGAGCGAAATCGCCGTTGGCGATCCGAAGGCGTTCGACGCCATTGTTAAAGCCGCCAACGTTGCCCCGGCATCGTGAATCTTAGGCGGCACCCTGTTTGACGCGCCGCGAGATACGAGAAATGCTTGAGCAATTCGAACAAATCGGCAGAGAGGCCCTTGCTGAACTGAAGAAAGTTGTGGAGCTCAACGTTCTGGAGGAGTTCCGCATCAAGTACCTCGGCCGCAAGGGGCGGATTACCCAGTTACTGAGCCAGATCGGCAAGCTGCCATCCGAGCAAAAGCCCAAGGCCGGTCAGCTTGTGAACAGAATCAAGAACGACATCACCGGGGCGTTTGAAGAGATCAAGAACACTCTCCAGGCGCAGCAGCAGAAACCGCAGGAGCTGATTGACGTGACGTTGCCGGGCATCCCCGTTCGGATCGGCAAAACGCACGTGATTACCCAGACCCTCAATGAGCTGCTGGAGATATTCGGCCGGATGGGCTTTGGCGTTGCGTATGGCCCCGAGGTCGAGGACGAGTGGCATAATTTTATCGCGCTGAACATCGGTCCCGAGCACCCGGCGAGGGACCCTGCGGATAATTTCTACATTGACCGGAACATTCTGCTGCGAAGCCAGACATCGACGATCCAGATTCGCGTCATGGAGCGGACCAAGCCGCCCATTCGAGTCGTTGCGCCGGGCCGGGTGTATCGCCCCGACACCGTCGATGCGACTCACATGTACATGTTTCACCAGCTTGAGGCCCTGGT
>DATKWR010000695.1:0-3395 GCA_035529475.1 Sedimentisphaerales bacterium
CCGATAACAGTATTCCTCAAGTTTACCAGATAATGGATATTCCAAATATCGATGCCCAGATTCTGTTTTGTGTCTGCTGAATTCTGTGTTCCGCTTCAATCACAAGGCCCAGCCATCCCGGTAGGAACGGTGCAAATATTCATTGGCTGCCGAGACGTTCGTCACCTTCATGTTCTGGCCGTCCCACTGCAATTTTTCGCCCGCACGCAGCGCCACATTGCCCAAGAGAACAACCTGCGTCATAAGCGACGCAAACTCGAAATTGGAGCCGGCGGGCTTGCCGCCTTTGCAGGCTTCCACCCATTCGTTGTGATGACCTATGGACCTTGGCAACGTCTTGGGAGGTACTTTATACGCTTTCATCTTTGATTCCGGGATGATCCGCGGCGCGCCGCTGTATTCGTCGCTTATGATTTTGCCTTTGTCTCCCACGAAGATGGTGCCGCTTTCCGGCATTCTTCTGCCGGGTTCCAGCTCTTCGGGGCGCTGCGGCAATCGCCCCCCGTCATACCAGGTCAGCTTGAGCGGCGGCATGTCGCCCCGCGCGGGGAATTCGTAATAGATGGTAGATGCAATCGGGTAAGAATCGTGATTGAACGGCGTGCACTCTGCACGCACACTCGTCGGATGTCCCAACTTTAAAGCGCGGAACACCGGATCCAAAACGTGACAGCCCATGTCGCCCAGGGCCCCTGTTCCGAAGTCGCACCATCCCCGCCACCTGAACGGCAGATAAATCGGATTGTACGGCCGATACGGGGCCAAACCCAACCACATATCCCAGTTCAGGGTCTTGGGAACCGGCGGCGTTTCTTTGGGACGCTCGACCCCCTGCGGCCAGCGGCCTCCGGGCCTGTCGGTCCAGGCGTGCACCTCGCGGACCGGACCGATTGCCCCATCCCAAATCCACTCGCACATCAGGCGAGTTCCCTCCGACGCCTGACCTTGGTTTCCCATTTGCGTGGCGACTTTGTACGTGCGGGCCGCTTCGCCCATTTTTCGCGATTCATAGACCGTATTGGTCAGAGGCTTTTCGCAATAGACGTGCTTGCCCATTTTCATCGCCGCCATCGAAGCGACGGCGTGAGCGTGGTCGCACGTCGCGACCAGGACCGCGTCGATATCTTTCCGTTGTTGCAGCATCTGGCGAAAATCCACGTATGTATCGACGCCTTTGTACGTGCCGGAAGGCTGCTGCTTGGCGTAGAACTGCTCGGCGATCTGACGCGCGGGCTCGCGCCCGGCCGTGCCTCCGAAATAGAACTCACTGTAATCACTGACCTCATTGACGTCGCAGACGGCAATCACCCGAATCTCGGGAAAATCCAGCAGCCGTTTGAGATTGACGATGCCCTGGCCTCCGGTGCCGATGAACGCCAGATTGATTTTCTCACTCGCAGGTGTATTCCCGGAGCCGCCGAGAACGTAGCCGGGGACAATGGTAAAACCTGCAAAGGCCGCCGCGGCGCCGCCCACAAACTCACGTCGGGAAATCGTCCCATTCCTCTGCTTTGGCATTTTCATATCTTTCATCATAGCTCAACCAGCCAAATGTTACGAAACTGCACGGGATTGCCGTGGTCCTGAAGACTGATCCCCCCAGGTTCGGTAATATTCGCATCCAGCCTCCCTCCGGTCGGCTTGGGTATTTCTCTTTTGTCGTGTATGGTGACACCGTTGTGGACTATTGTCACTGCGGCGTCCTGCGTTTTCGCGCCCGCGCTGTCAAATCGCGGAGCCGTGAACGTAATATCGTAGGTCTGCCATTGCATCGGCGGCGCGCACATATTCACCAGAGGCGCCCCGACCTTGTAAATCCCGCCGCACTCGTTGTCCAGGCCCTCCAGGCCATAGCTGTCAAGGATCTGCACTTCGTATCGTCCCTGAAGGTACACCCCGCTGTTGCCGCGAGCCTGGCCGGTCTTGTCGGGCATGAACGGCGTGCGAAATTCCAGGTGAAGCTTAAAGTCGGTGAACTTCTGTTTTGTCACGACCGAGCCGGCACCCTTTTTGGCTTCCATCGCGCCTCCACTCACCCGCTTCCACTGCACGGACTTGACGCCGGGCTTCTTGCCGGTGGGTTCCCACTCGCTAAAATTCTTGCCGTCAAACAATACGATGGCGCCGGAGGGAGGCTCGGCTCCCAAAGTCGGCGAGAGCCGAATGACCTTCTCCATCGCGAAGCCGCCGACCATGTCGCCTTTAATGGCACCGCGGAGTTTGCCGTCTTCAATAATGGCCTGGATTTCGAGTTCGCCGCTCGTGTCGCTGGCAACCTGGCGTCCTGTAAAATGCACGACGCGGCCTTCGCGCCGGCCTTCCAGAACGAGTATGGGCGGCCTGCGCGAATCGAACTCGGCAAGCATGTTGGCCTTGTACGTGCCGTCTCCCAAAGCGATTATCTGCGCGCCCATCGGTCCCGATTCACTGCCGTCGGCCAGTTGCCAGAGGCCGCGCCAATCACCCATAAAAGGATCGCAGCGTTCGAGCGCCTTTTTGGTCTGAAGGACCGGGTCGCCTCCCCCCAAACCGGCACATGAGGATAAAAGACAGGACACAGAAGACAGAATACAGAACACAGAGAGCACAAGACGGATTCCTGACTTCTGTCCTCTGACTTCTGTCCTCTGACTTCCGCCGTCCGGCTTCTGCCCGTTGATTCGTGGAACCATGATTTTGTCTCCTACATGACCATGCCTTTTGCGGGTAAGCTGCTGCAACAGGCCCTTCGCTCGACGCCGAGCACGAATCTCCTGTCATCGATTTTCTTCTTCGCCGCTCCCGCCCTGTCCAACGCCGTCAATCACTTCCCGCGCCTGCTCGCGCAGCGAATCACCTTTTGCCGTCTGGACGATTTTGTTTAGCACCGTCCCGGCCTGGTCGGGAAAATCCGCGCGGATTGCACCGGCAATCCGGACCGCCGCAAACCCGGCCTCCTCGCAGAGAGTCTCGTCCTCAAGGTAAGCGGCGGCCATTTGCAGCGCCGCAAGCGATTTCGTGTTAGCCAGCCCGGACAGTACTCTTTTCTTCTCGCCCACGTCCGGCGCCAAGCTCATTGCTTTCTTGTACATCGCCACCGTCTCGTCAGCCGGCCGCTCGTTGGAAAGCCCCAGCAGACGAACAAACCCGCGCAGGGCCAGAATACGATGCACGTTATTGTCGGAACGCTCGGCTACGTTGAGCAGCTCGGCAACCGGCTCGCCGGAAGGCCACTCCGCCAGTGCGCGAATTGCAGCGGTCTGCACCTCGGCGTTCTTGTCTTTCAGCGCAGCCGTGAGCGCCGGCAAGGCAGCGTTGGCGCCGATTTTGCCCAATACGGCCAGCAGTGAGCATCGGTCCTGGACCTCTTTGACCGAAGGCAAGACGGCCAGCACCGCGTCGGCCTGGCGATTCTT
>DATKWR010000696.1:0-7687 GCA_035529475.1 Sedimentisphaerales bacterium
CAGCAGGGTGGTTGTTGTCTATCCGCATTTTTTTCGCCACTTGGTTTGTGGTCCGCTCAATCTTACCCATGTACTACCTGAAGGGTCAGTGCGCAAGACCTTTCGGGTTGGCAGTTCGCGTGATGTTTGCTGAGGAGAAACCAGAATGAAAAAGATAATCATCATTGGCGTGCTGAATCTGGCGTTGATGGCCCCAAGTTCGGGATTGGCCGGTATAACAGTCATAGACTTCGAGTCTCTGGCGGACGGCGAGATCGTCGATAACCAGTTCCTCACGCTGGGTGCCGATTTCGGCGGAACTGCCAGTATTCTGACGGCTGGAACATCCCTGAATCCCCTGTTCCCGCCGCAATCCGGCAGCAATGTGATCCACGACGATCCCACTCTCGGCTCGGGAATCATCAGAATCGATGCCGTCGGCTCGCCCTGGGCTATGGCCGGCGGGTATGTGACCGGAGCCATCAATGTGACTTTGACGGCATACGCATCCGACAGTTCGGTCCTGGGAACTGCCTCAACAGGCGGGGCGAATTACGTCAGTGCCGGCACGGGATTGTTACCGAATATATTCCTCAGCGTTGCGGCTCCAGGCATCGCCTATATGGAGTTCAGTGACAGCGGCAGTACGTACACGGTTGATGACATTACTTTTCAGCCAATTCCTGCACCGGGTGCGATTCTGTTGGGCGGTATCGGCGCAGGTCTCGTTAGCTGGCTGCGAAGACGCAGGACACTCTAAAGACATTTTGACAGACTCAGGTTGGTGCAGGTCCGCAGGGTTCACACTTGCGGCTCTGATATATGCCCCTGTTTGCTCTATCAATCCCTTTGGGTCGTAGAGGCAGGGGCTTCTTCTGTGGAGCATTCCATTCAGTGAGAGACCTCTACCCAATTTGCGGCAGCCTCAAACAAGTCACCACTGACTGACATACAGGCGGGGCCGGCCGGCGTTTTCGCCCTTTACTTCCGGGCCGGGTCCGGGTAAAGTCCCTTGGCAGTGCAGGCGTCGCCATCGAAAGGATTAGGCCATGACGGATTCTTACCCTTTGGTTATCCTGGGCATCGGGATCGTCGCTATCATAACTATGATCACGGTCCTGCGCCTCAACGCTTTTATTTCTCTGATTACCTCCGCGATAA
Source organism: Sedimentisphaerales bacterium (assembly GCA_035529475.1). Lineage (GTDB taxonomy): Bacteria > Planctomycetota > Phycisphaerae > Sedimentisphaerales > Anaerobacaceae. The sequence goes on from DATKWR010000696.1 coordinate 1,141, forward strand.
TCGTCAGTCTGCTGTCGCCGGGCACGCTGGCCGTGAAGATCAGCCGTGTGGCCGAGGCTTTTGGAGGTGCTGCCGGAAAGATCGGCATCGTGATTGCCCTGGCGGTGGTTATCGGCAAGTGTATGATGGACAGCGGCGCCGCGGACCGGATCGTGCGGGCGTTTCTGCGGCTGCTGGGAGAGAAACGTGTGTCCATCGCGCTAATGTCCAGCGGCTTCGTCCTGTCAATTCCCGTGTTCTTTGACACCGTATTCTACCTGCTCGTACCTCTGGCCCGGTCCACGTACAAACGGACCGGGACGCATTACCTCAAATATATTCTGGCTATCGCCGCCGGCGCCATAGTTACACATTCGCTGGTGCCTCCGACGCCCGGCCCTCTGATCATGGCGGAGAACCTCGGTATAGATTTGGGCATCATGATCCTGATAGGCGCTCTGGTGGCGCTGCCCGCAGCGATCTCCGGCCTGCTATACGGTCTTTGGTGTGACAGGAAGATGAATCTGCCCATGCGTCCCCTCGGCGGCAGTGAAACCGAGCCCGAACCGCTGGACGAAGGCCAACTGCCCGCGCTCTGGCTGTCTGTCTTGCCGATCATTTTGCCGGTTGCACTGGTTTCTCTAAACACGATTTTCGGCACGCTGGCCAAGGAGGCCGCCGAGACGGAACGTATTGCCCGCCTGGCTGGGATTGCGGCGGTCATCGGCAACGTTAATCTTGCCATGCTGGTCTCGGCCGCCGTTGCCATGATGACTTTGCACAGACAGCGTCACTTGGATCGCCGGCAGATGTCCCGCGTAGTCGAGATTTCGCTCATGAGCGGCGGCATGATCATTCTCATCACCGCCGCAGGCGGCGCTTTTGGCGAGATGCTCAAGACCGCCGGTATCGGACCGGCTATTGAACGACTCGTGGCCGCCCATACGGGTCAATCGTCGTCGGGTCTGATGCTGCTGTGCCTGGGCTTCTTTGTCTCGTGCATCATGAAAATCGCCCAGGGCTCCACGACGGTAGCGATGATGACAACATCGGCCATGCTCGCGCCGATGCTTCCCTCATCCGGCTCGCTGGGTTTTCACCCTGTCTATTTAGCCACGGCCATCGGCAGCGGCGGCATGGTCGGGGCCTGGATGAACGACAGCGCATTCTGGATCTTCGCCAAAATGGGCGGCTTCACCGAAGAGGAAACCCTCAAATCCTGGACGGTCTTGCTGGTGATCACCGGAATCGTCGGTTTTCTAACGACCATCATCTTATCCGTCGTTCTGCCTCTGGCGTGATGATGCTACTGGAAAATGAGCGTGCCGAATTTCTCAAACTCGTGAAAGCTGGAACCCACGCGGGCCCAGTCCCAGTCCGTCTTCTTGCCATCGTCGTGATCAACGCGATAGAAATTGGCTCGCCACACCGTTCCGGGCCGGGGCGGAACATTTTGCAGCGGCCTGAGCAGGTCGTAGGGAACAAACACCTCCACCTTCCATCCCGTCACGCGGGCGCCCGACTGTTTAAGGCCCCCCGTGACGGTGGTAGCTTTCTGAGTCTTCCGTTTCCCCTCGTAATGCCAGGGCCGCCAGCCGAGAAACCGACCGCCGAAATTGGGGATGAGAATCGGCAGCTCATAGCCAAGGGGTGAAATCTCGTATTCGAAGTAAACGGGGTATCGCTCGTCCGGCCACAAGAAGAACTCAAACACGTCTTCGTTCCACAGATCGAGGAAGTCCTCGGTCATCGTAGCGGTGATCGTGCGGTCCTCGGCCTCCAGGAGCACGTATAGGCCAGTCTGCGAGTAGAGTATCTTGACGCGTGTTTCATAGTGGTGGCCGTCCGAGATGCGCAGGTGCAGGGGCTCCCAGGCGGTCTTTTCCCAGGCGGACGCATCCCCCCTGCCACTTACCGTGAAATCGGCCGTCTGCCGAACCGCCAATACCTTAGCCGCCGGCTTTTCACGGGGACCCTGCTGTGCGAACACCCACGAAACACAGCCGGCCGCCACGACCAAAACCAGTCCCAAGAATATTCGTGCCTTCATGTTTCTTTCTCCTTTCGGCTTCACTGTAATAACAACGAAAAGAACGCCCTTTTTTCAACTATCCGGGTGAATATCAGAATACAAAACAACACGTTTGTCAAATGCTCGAGAATAAGGGATAATTACCGTCTATAATTGTGTTGCACACAGCAGATGATGTAGGATAAGCCGAAAGCGTCGATTATGACTGATAAGCTACTATGTCCTCATTTCATTCAGGAGGTAATATGAAACGACACATCATAGTGTCGGCTGCTATCTACCTGGCGTATTGGATCGCAGCCGATGTGACCGTGACGTTCGCCTCGGCTGACGTGTTGGAGTTTGACGGCTGGAGGTCTTCCTCGCCTCGGGACGAGATAAGCCCGGATTTCGCGATCAATGAGACCGGTGGACCCGAGGGGCAAGGGGGGCTGGTGATCAAGCACGGCGACCGCGAAGGCCTCGACGGGGCCTGGACAAAGACGTTCAATATCGACGGCGACGGCTACTATTGCATCACCGCATACGGTCGGGTCGATAACGTGGCCAACCCTCGTTATCACACTTATGTTGAGCTGATGTTCCATGATCCCGACGGCGGGCGCGTCCGCGATCAGCGCGTCGGCCTTGCGTGCGTACCGTACTTTGCGCCGGATGTCGGGGTCGATCAACGCGGCTGGATGAAGTTCAGCGGCATCTACTACGCCCCACGTGAGGCCACCCACGCTACAGTCAGATTGGACCTGCGCTGGGCGCCCGGCGGACAAATCGAGTGGGGAGGCGTTTCGCTGGTCAAAAGCAGTGCGCCAACGCCGCGTAAGCTTCGCCTTGCAGCGACCAACTTCCTCCCGCGGGATGGCAAGAGCGCCCTGGACAACTGCCGCCAGTTCGAGCCTTATATCGCTCAAGCCGCCGAAAAACGCGCAGACCTTGTTGTCCTTGGCGAATGTATCACCTCGATGGGCAACAGTCTGACGTACATCGACGTTGCCGAGCGTATCCCGGGACCTTGCACCAATTACCTGGCGGGCCTGGCCAAAGAGCATAATCTTTATATCGTGGCATCCCTTCACGAACGCGCCAACCACCTGATCTATAACACCGCTGTCCTCGTAGGGCCCGAGGGTCGCCTCGTGGGCACATACCGCAAAATATGTCCCGCTCGCGGGGAGTACCGCATGGGCATCGCCCCCGGCCACCAGTTTCCCGTCTTCGAGACCCGCTTTGGCAAGGTCGGCATGATGATTTGCATGGACGTACATTTTCCCGAGATTGCTCGCGGTCTCGCGGCCAATGGTGCCGAGATCATCGCGATGCCCATTATGGGAGGCCACCCTGACCTCGCACGCGCCCGGGCTCTTGACAACCAGATCTACCTGGTCAGCTCGACCTACACCGTCTCTGACGACTGGATGCAAACGGGCGTCTGGGGCCTCAGCGGCGACCTTCTCGTCCGCGCAACCGAGAAGAACAGCGTTGTTGTTGCCGAGGTGGACCTGGCGGAGCAGTATTTCTGGCACCCCAATATGGGGGAGTTCAAGAACCGTCTGCGACACGAGCGTCCCGCCGTACCGCTACCAAAGTGATCCTACGATTGCAGAATGGCCAAAATCTCATCGGGTGTTAAGGCCCTGCCTGACTTTCCGTTGGCCGCCCGGGGTGATCCACCACCCTTTCCACCGGCAACGCTCTGAATCCGGGCAAGAATATCTTTCGCGCTGCCGCCTGTGGAGCCTATCGCAATATTCAGACCGCTGACGGCAATCCCCGCCCCGCCAACTGCCTCCGCGATCATGGCCGCCAGCTTAGTCAACAGATGATTCGGTATCTCTGCGGCCTGGATGCCAATCTTCGCTGACCGGACTTCGGCGATTTGAGCGGATTCCGCAAGCCCCGGCAGCAACAGGGACCACAGCCGCTCTACTTCTTTGTTGAGCTCATTCGTGCGATCCAGAGCTTTGCACAAGACGGCGGGCAGTTCAAGCGTTGAACAGCCGGCGACTTTTCGGAGCTCCCGCAGAACGCATGTCTCGACCTGCGAGTATTCGAGAGCCTTCATCCCAGCGACGAACGTCACGCGGCTGCCGTTCTTCTTGCTCTCTATGCCAAGGATTCTGATGACTCCGGCTTGACCCGTCGTCCCGAGGTGGGCGCCGCAGCAGGCCGATTTGTCAATGTCACCGATCTTGACCACGCGGACGACGTCCGCCTCTATCGGGCCAGAATCGCTCCGCATCCGCACATCCGGATCGTCGAACACCGTTTCCACCGGGATATTGAGAGTGACAACCTCCATGGATCGCCGTTCGAGCTCGGCCGCTGCGTCCCAGTCGATGCTCTGGTCGAAATCCACCGTGCATTTCTCCAAACCAATGTGGACGCCGATTGTCCGAAGGCCAAACTGCTTCTGCGCGATGCCCGACAGAATGTGCTGGGCCGTGTGCTGCCCGGCGGTGTAAAGCCTGTGCGCTTTATCCAGACGTGCCAGGTACTTCCCATCGGCGAGCGGCCTGTCAAGCGTGTGAACAATCCGCCCATCGACTACTTCAACGTCGCGGACGGTCGCTTCGCCGATTGTCCCCTTGTCCGCGGGCTGCCCTCCTTCGTCGGGATGGAAAAGAATCGGCACGAGGGTGACTTTACAGTCCGCCGCCGCTTCGACTTTGACTTCGACTTGTGTTTCGAAAACGTCAGGGTTCGCCCAGTACAATCTCTTCATGATGGGAATTGTAGCATACGGCCCGGCCATGAAAATGAGAAAAAGATGGCAGCCGGCCAGGAAATCTGCATAATTCGCCAAATCGATATTTTTAAGGGGTGCTCCTCCAATGAAATTGAAAATCTGGCTTTTGGAAACGCGGCCGCAGTTTCTCGTGCTTTCCGTCGTTTTGGTTTTGTTAGGCACGGCTATCGCCTGGAACGAAGGGCACTTTGACTGGCTGCGATTCGTCCTGACGATGATTGGCCTGGTTCTGGCACATGCCAGCGTCAATATACTCAACGACTACTGCGACTACAAGAGCGGCATCGACCTCGAAACCAAACGAACACCCTTCTCCGGAGGAAGCGGCATCCTTCCTCAGAGACTTCTGGAGCCGGAACCGGCCTACAGATTCGGCGTCGCCTGTCTGTTGGTTGCGTCGCTGATTGGCATTTACCTGGCCTATGTCTCCGGCTGGCAGCTTCTGCCGCTGATCATTCTCGGCGGGCCGGTTATCTATTTTTACACTTCACACCTGACGAAATGGCTGGTTGGAGAGCTTTGGGCCGGACTCGGATTGGGGGCCCTGCCGGTTTTGGGGACGTATTTCGTTCAGACAGGCCACTACAGCCTCGGCGCGCTTTTGGCTTCGCTTGCGCCGGGATTCCTGACGGCAAACTTGCTCTTTCTCAACGAATTTCCCGACGTCGCTGCCGATAGAAAAGGCGGCCGCTACCACCTCGTGATCGCATTAGGCACAAAAAGAGCCGGCCGACTGTATGCCATCCTGATGGCGATGACTTACGTGTGTATTGTCGCTGGCGTCGTCTCGAAATTGATGCCAGCCTTGAGTCTCGTCGCGCTTTTGTCGCTGCCGCTTGCCCTGAAGGCTATCCGCATCACCTTCAAGCATCACGACGAGCCGGCGGAAATGGTCCCCGCCCTAAAGGCAAACGTGCAGACGATCCTGTTGACTGACGCCTTGCTGGCTCTGGGCTACCTGCTCAACAGCTTTCGCGCGTGAATCCGCCCCGTCAGCCCTGCTCGCCGCCGATCAGGTGGGGAAGCCCCTCTTCGAGCACCATCTGCTCGGTAAAACCCTGCCCGATTTCCGTGAGGAAACGGCTCGGCTTCATCATCACGATGCTGCGCGACCGGCTCCGGCAGACCTGCGGCACAATCAAATACACCTCATCCTTGGCCCGCGTGACTGCCACGTGGAAGACCCGCCTCTCCTCCTCTTCGTCCTCGTTCGTGTTTATGGCAAAATCCGTGGGGAATCTTCCGTCGGCTAACCACGGAATGAAAACCACGGGCCACTCCAGCCCTTTGGCCTGATGGACCGTGCTGAGCGTGGCAAACTCCTGCTCCGTCGGACCGGTCACGACCGTTTCGCCCGAGTAGTCCCCCGCCAGAGCGATATCGGCCAGGAACGCTTCGAGGTTGTTATATTGAGCGGCGAAGCTGGCTAAGGCTCTCAGGTCCTCCCTGCGCAAGTTGGCGCCGTCGTAGTGCGAAACGAGATAATCGCCATAGAAACGCTCGACCGTCACGTCGATGATCTCGGCCGGCGCGTCCAGCCTGGCAAGCTCGGCAAGCAGGTTCGCGACGTCCAGATAGAACGGTCTGGCGCTGGCAGGCAGAAGATTAGCCGTATCCGGCTCGCGCGCCGCCTGCAACGGATTCTCCGTCCCGCTGATATGTCGCCAGATTCGCTGCGACAGGGCCGAGCCCACGCGGGGCAGCATCTTGAGCACCCGCAGCCACGCCAGTTCGTCGTTCGGGTTCTGCATGATGCGCATGTAGCAGAGCACGTCCTTCATGTGGGCCTGCTC
>DATKWR010000697.1:0-46177 GCA_035529475.1 Sedimentisphaerales bacterium
CGTCCTGGACACGGAGCTCGAAGCCGAGGCCCAGTTGGCCGCCGAAGCCACCCTCATCTTCGAATATGATAAAATCAGCAAGCTGCTCGAAGACACAGCCAAGGATGCCTCAAAACCGGTCAGGACAAGATTGAATGCCATACGCGCGCTGAAGCTGCGACCGGATATGCTGGCCACGATTCAAATTGTCAGACTGGTCGATGATCCCGACAAGCAGGTAGCCGGGGCTGCGGAGGAAGCTCTGCGCTCGTTGAGCATACCCGTCGGTAGAGATGCTCAGACGCGAGAGACGATCATCTCCGAACTCAGGCGTAAAGGAAGGAATGAGTTTCTTCGCGATTGGCTGATTCGCCAGGAAGCGCAGATTCGTCTGTTGAGAAGTGATTCGGACTTTTGGCGGGGTGCCTATTTGACAGCGTTGGACAAGCTGTACAGTTCCGTCAGCGACGACGCCGCCAAGGGCGCGTTCCTGGAAGAGCGCCTACGCAGCCCGAAAGCGGAGGTGAGGCTGTGGGCGCTGGAAAGGGTCAATGAATGGCGCGTAGCGCCGGGGGCGAAGCTGCCGGAGAAATTGGGTCCCGTCCTGATCGGCTTGATCTCGGACCCTGACAGGGCCGTTCGGCTCAAGGCCGCCGCGGTGCTGTCTGTTATGGGGGAGGTAAACTCAGCGCAGTCTCTGCTGGCCCAGCTTGAGGCCGAACAGGACGAGGAGGTTGCTACGGCGCTTTTCGGCGCCCTTGGGGATGCGTGTTACATTGCCTTTTTGCCGAATTCCGCGATCAAGATTCCTGTGGAGATCAGACAGCAAACGCTGGAATGGGCGGAAAAGTACGTAGCCGATCCGGCTCCGGCGAAAGCAAGGAAGGGGGCCGAAGTTATGCGGAAGCTTCTTGGGCAGGATGGGTTGAAGGATGCTGAGAGGTACCTGGCATTGCTTGCTTCGACGTACAGCGGGCTCAAGAACGATTCCAACGGAACCCTGCGGGGAGAGCTGCTCAGCGCGATGGCCAACCTGTGCGCACCGCAGAGCGTCCACAGACTCCAGGCCAGGAAGCAGTTCGGCGTGCTCTTCGAAGCCGCTTTGAACGACAAGACGGATTTTGTCCGGGAGGTGGCGGCTGATGGCCTTATCTACATAGACAAGGCATACGCCCTGGGACTAATGAGAAACCTCGTCAATGATCCCAGCGCAGTACTAAGAAAGAAAGTGATAGCCCTCGCCGGCGAAGTCGGATCAGTAAAGGACGATTTCGGCTGGCTGTCGGAAAAATTAGGTGTGAACGCCGATGGCGAGCCGGCCTGGCAGGCGATGTTGAAAATACTCAAGGACTCCGATGCGGCCACTTGGAAGGTGTGGGCGGATAAGCTCACCTCGGACGACAGCAAGTTGGGCAACGAGTACAAGATCGCTTTTCTCAAAGCGGCCGAGGTTAGTGCTGCCGGCGATTTCAGGTCGGAAATAGGCAGGAAATTAGCCGGTTTGTACTACACTATGGGGCAGTTCGAGCCGGCCGCAGACTATCTCGGCATGCAGTACGAAGCCGCCAAGACAAAGCAGGCCAAAGAGGAAATCCTGGCGAAGCTGTTGGATGCGTGCCTGAAGGCATCGAAAGCAGAGCCCCTCGCCGGATTGGTTGAGGATTATCTCTCGAAGGCCGATCTGGACCTCGGTAATAGCGTCATGCAGTCCATCAACGACTATTTCGCTCAACCGCCGGCCGGCGCCGATCCAGTTGCCGTTCTGAAGGCGTTAGAGACCGTGAAGGTTCCCAAAGGCAGGCCGAAGTGGCAGCAGCGGCTTAGCGCTTGGAAGGCCGGCCTGACCAAGACCACCGAAGCCGAAGAGTCGCAGTAGCCCTCGGTGTCTCGGAACAAAGAGGAAACCGAGTTGCCGCAAGACTTCAGGCAATCCGCCCCATGTTCACGACATGGCAAGCTTGAGAATTTCGCAAATAACTGAAGTCTGAAGCGGGCAATCCTTGACGGGACTCGTGCGAGGTGCTATAATAATGGCGATAAAAGCGGAAAAACGGCGACTACAGTCTATAGTTCATCTTCTTCAGAGGGAAATTGAAGTGCTGTAATGAGCAGGTCCGGCCTTTCCGGATTCTGATGAAAGTCAGATGAACACGGCTTATCAGCATTCGTAAACAAGGGTGGTGTGGTGCGACGGTGCGCGGGCGCTCTTCGATTTGAAATGTATCGGCCTCGAATGGAAACTGTGAGGTTTTTGCTGGAGAGCGGAGATGGGAACGGAGAAATGTCCATTCTGCGGGCAGGAGATAGACGCAGGGGCGACCAAGTGCTTTTTCTGCGGTGCGAAGTTAGATGAAGAATCGATTGAGAGGCGCCTCGAGCAGCTTCATTATCAGGAGGTCCTTCGATCTGCTCGAAAGATCCGCGGTCCCGTTGTGCTGGAAGTGATGGTCGTAGGCATCCTGCTTGGTATCGTTCTGTTCCACGGCGTCCCTGGCGGAAAGAATCCCTCCCCTCTCGAACACCGGTCGGAGAGTTCGACGGTTCGCCTGAATGCCAAGGTGACCTTTGCGGGAGCGAGATTTGTCATATCGAACAACGATTTGTTCGATTGGGAGAACATCAAGCTGGAGGTCGTTTCAGCGGACTTTGGGGAGCCTTTTTGCCTGACGGTTACCAGGATACCGGCAGGAGGAACATATACCGTCGGAGCCGCCGAATTCCGCAGGAACGATGGGACCCGGTTCAATCCGTTTTCCACGAAGTCTGAGCGGTTTTGGATTCGTTGCGATACTCCGGAAAGAGGAAACGGCTCTTACCTCGCGGGATGGAAGTAGGTTGGACTGCCTGCGTTTCAGTGAGCTCCTCGCTGTCCGGCGGACGGTGCGATGTCAATCAAGCCTGGCGGGCGAAATTTCTATCATAAATTTACCGGTTGGAGTATTGACCGGCCGCAATGCGGGTGGCTAAAATGAAGCAAACCGGCAGATTTGGAGGCTCATTGCATGGTTAAACACAACTTATTCGCGACGTTATCGATCGTTCTCTGCATCGTTTCTTTCTGCGTCAAAGACTCCTGCTGTGCCGGCACCGCAAAGGGGGACTGGAAAGCGTCACCTGAGTTGGTTGCCGAACTCCAAAAAAGGCGATCGCAGTCAAACTATGATGAGCAAAAGGTCCCGAAATACGACTTGCCTGATCCCCTTGTGGCGTCCGACGGCACAAAAGTGGCCGATGCGCAAGCCTGGCGGAAGAAACGCCGGCCTGAAATACTTGAATTGTTCCGCGCCCAGGTCTATGGTCGTCCGCCCATCGACCGGCCGAAAAACATGACATTTGAGGTTTTCGACCTTGACCGGGAAGCACTTGGAGGCGCGGCCACGCGCAAACAGGTGTCGGTTTACTTCTGCGGCGAAAAAACCGGGCCGATGATGGATATACTGATCTACCTGCCCAATGCCGCCAAGACACCCGTTCCCACCTTTGTCCTCTTGAATTTCGGCGGCAATCACACAATCCACCCCGACCCGGCCATCAGGCTCTCGGAAACCTGGATGCGCGAGGGGCGAGGTGTTGCGAACAAGCGCGCGACGGAGGAATCCAGGGGCACCGCCGCCTCAAGCTATCCGGTCGGGATGATTCTCGATCGGGGTTACGGGCTGGCGACGATCTATTACGGCGATATCGACCCCGATTTCGACGACGGCTTTAAGAATGGTGTGCACCCGGTCTTCGACGAGACGCGCGAAGGTAATCGTCCGCCGGACGCATGGGGTTCCATCGGCGCCTGGGCCTGGGGATTGAGCCGGGCCATGGACTACTTTGAGACCGACGCCGACATCGACCAGAAGCGTGTTGCCGTGCTCGGGCACTCGCGGCTGGGGAAAACGGCTCTTTGGGCCGGGGCTCAGGACGAGCGGTTTGCCATCGTGATATCAAACGACTCCGGCTGCGGCGGGGCCGCCCTGAGCCGTCGGCGGTTCGGCGAGACGGTGGAACGCATTAATACGAGCTTTCCTCACTGGTTTTGTGAGAATTTCAAAAAGTACAACGGCCGAGAAGATGATCTGCCGGTGGATCAGCACATGCTTATTGCTCTGATTGCACCTCGCCCCGCGTATGTGGCCAGCGCGGACCGAGATCTGTGGGCTGATCCGTTGGGGGAGTTTCTGGCCTGCAACCGTGCCGGCCCTGTTTATAGTCTGCTCGGTGTGGATGGATTGGGAAGCGACCGGATGCCTGACCTCGATCGCCCCATTCAAAAGGGCATGATTGGCTACCATATCCGCTCGGGCGGGCACGCTCTGACTGAATACGATTGGCGGCAGTACATGGATTTCGCCGATGTGCGGTTCCTTGCCAAAGGCTCCAGATAGAGTCTCAAGCGCGTTTGTCCGCCGAGGAAAGAAACTTGGCTGATGATTTCCCGGATTTCTTGCCTTTAACCTGATCTGATACCAGGGGAGGGGATGGTTATGGATTAAGAATATCCGTGCAGATGGCAAGGATGCGGCTATCCAGCCGCTTCAAGGCAGGGCAATGTATGCCCCAGCCCACTTTGATGTTTTCGCAGCGGAAGACTCGATTAGGTGCAATTTCGTGTGAGAGGATGGGGAAAAAGACAAAAATTTTGAATTTTTCCATTTTTTTGCGTTTTTTGTATTTGCACTCTTGGCCTGTTTAGAATAGAGTATTCGGTTTATATTACTCGAAAACCTTGAAAGACAACTGATTCCTGCGCTCTGTCTGTGAGCGGATGGGGCAGGGAAAGGGGTGTAGTTTGTGTTTTCCGGTTTGCCACCGGGTGCAAGAGTTGTATCGACCTGATTCACTGTCACAGCATTGGTTGGTGAACAAAGTGTTGCTGCTGTAGCTCAGTGGTAGAGCGCGTCCTTGGTAAGGACGAGGTCATGGGTTCAAGCCCCATCAGCAGCTAAATGCAAGTGGGCCGAGCCGAGATGAGCGTCTGCAGGGCAGAAACGGCTTTAGCCAGGGCTGTTTTGCACGAGAGGTCAGTAATCTTGGCTGTGAGTTGACTATATGAGGTAGAAAAGAAGTTTTCTTCAGGAATCAAACAGGGAATAGTAAATGCTAACCCGGCACATTGGAGGTTTATAACAAGATGGCTAAGGCTGTATTTGAGCGGACAAAACCACATGTCAATGTTGGAACGATCGGTCACGTGGACCACGGCAAGACGACTCTGACGGCGGCAATGACGCGAGTTATGGATTTCAAAGGGCTGTCCAAGTTCAAGTCTTATGACGATATCGCCAAGGCGTCGGAGTCCCAGGGCCGGCGCGATGCGACAAAGATTCTGACGATCTCTACGGCACATGTGGAGTACGTCACGGAAAATCGGCATTACGCCCACATAGACTGTCCCGGCCACGCCGACTACGTGAAAAATATGATTACCGGGGCCGCCCAGATGGACGGTGCGATTGTGGTGGTCAGCGCCGCCGATGGCCCGATGCCGCAGACCCGGGAGCATATTCTGCTTGCTCGCCAGGTGAATGTGCCGTGCATTGTGGTCTTTCTCAACAAGGTGGACCTCGTGGACGACCCGGAGCTGATTGATTTGGTCGAGCTGGAAATACGGGACCTGTTGAATAAATATGAGTTCCCGGGCGACGACGTTCCGCTGATCCGGGGATCTGCTCTTCCGGCCATGAGGGCTGAGAGTATAGACGATCCGGCCTGCAAGCCGATCATCGAGTTGCTCGATGCAATGGACAAGTACATCCCCATTCCGCCGCGTGAGGTTGATAAGCCTTTCCTGATGCCGGTCGAGGACGTTTTCAGTATCAAGGGCCGAGGGACGGTCGGCACCGGCCGCGTGGAGCGGGGCAGGGTCCGCACGGGCGAGGAGGTTGAAATCATCGGACTGGCAAAAGCGACTCGCAAGACTATTGTGACGGGCGTCGAGATGTTCAATAAGACGCTCGATGAAGGTCAGGCCGGCGATAACATTGGCGTGCTGTTGCGAGGTGTGGAAAAGAAAGACTTGGAACGCGGGCAGGTTATCGCGGCTCCCGGCAGCATTACGCCGCATACCAAGTTTGAGGCTGAGGTTTACGTCTTGACCAAGGAGGAAGGCGGCCGCCACACACCGTTCTTCCCGAATTACAAACCTCAGTTCTATTTCAGAACAACCGATGTCACGGGCGGGGTCCTTTCGCTGATGAGTCGGGAGGGCAAGAGTGCAGAGATGTGCATGCCGGGTGACTACATATCGATGGAAGTGGAGATTATTTCCCCGATTGCCATGGAGGAAGGGCTTCGCTTTGCGATTCGTGAGGGTGGCCGAACGGTCGGGGCCGGCGTGGTAACGAAGATCCTTGCATAAGTATTTCTGAGTGACTCTCTGGGATCTGCGAGCGTGAGCAACAGGGGTGCTCACCTCGGCCGGACGTGTCCCGGTGGAAATGGGCGCGGTGAGCCGATGCTTCCTGCGTAGGTGGCCCCGTTTGTTTGGGAAAGGCTTATGGCTAAAAAGAAAAGCAAAAGGGAATATGTCTGGCTCGAATGCAGCCAGTGCAGCAGCAGAAACTATCGCACAGGTGTGAGTGTTGCAGAAGGTACGCCGAAATTAGAGCTTAAAAAGTTCTGCAAGAGCGAGCGTAAGCATACGGTTCACAAGCTTCGACGCAAGTAACGGACCTGTTGAAGAACGTGAGTTTTGACACCTCAGGCGAGTGTGAGTAATAAAGGAAATAATCAACAATTCGCTGTGTAGGCCAGTAGCTCAACTGGCAGAGCGTCGGTCTCCAAAACCGAAGGTTGGGGGTTCGATTCCCTCCTGGCCTGTTTTGAAGCGCGAAGTGAGATGCGAGACGGGTAAGTTCGCTTCCGGCTTGTGTATGCGAGGTGAATATGGTTTTTGATATTTACAAACGTGGCCAGGGCAAATATACGAGGCTCTGGAGTGCTTTTGCCGTGGCGATTATCGTCGGATTGGGGTGTCTGCGGCTTTACAGGAAGCTGGAGGCGGCCTCGTGGGGCTTGAGCACCAGGGCGACGCTCTGGATTGCTACGATGGTTCCCGCCGGCCTGTTTGTTATTCTGGCCTTGGTGATCTTCTGGCTCGTCAACAAATCCTCGGTTGCTGATTTTATGATTTCTGCCGAAGGCGAAATGAAGAAAGTGAGCTGGTCGAGCAAGCAGGAGATTACTGTCTCGACATTCATCGTTATCGCAGTTGTAGTCATCATGGCGGCCCTTCTCGGAACCACGGATGTGGGCTTCAGTGCGATCTTTACATGGCTCCTGAGTTGATGTCGTATCTCAAGTAAGATATGAGAGAAGGTCTCAGTATGCAGTGGTACGTGTTACGAGTTGCAGCGAATAAAGAAGTGCAAGTCAGGGACGCTCTGATGCAGAAGGTGGACAGGGAGGAGCTGGGCGATATTATAGGCCGAATCGAGGTTCCCATTGAGCGGATCAAGCGCATCCGCGGGAACAAGCAGACGGTCCACAAGAGGAAGCTATATCCGGGCTACGTATTCATGGAGATGGAACCGACCGAGGACGGCCGAGTTCCGGAAAAGGCGTGGTTCATGATCAAGGGGACCGGCGGAGTCGGCGATTTTATCGGAACCGAGGGCATGCCGACGCCCATGCGGGATACGGATGTGGCAAAGATGCTGCTCGAGGCAGAAAAGCCCGATGAAGCGCCAAGCATCAAAGTGGAATTCAAAAAGGGTGATATGATCAAGATTCGAGAAGGCGCTTTCGAGAATTTCGAAGGAGTCGTCGATTCGATTGATTCGGAGCGAGGGATCGTGAAGGTCATCGTGACGATATTCGGCCGTAGCACGCCGCTCGACATAGAGTACTGGCTGATCGAAAAGGTGTAGTTGCATTCTCAATCGAAAATTCCGGGTGTCCGGATCAAGAACCTAAAAATCAAAGGGTGAAGAATGGCCAAAGAGGTAGCAGTGAGAATTAAGTTGCAGGCGCCGGGTGGACAGGCGACACCTGCTCCGCCCATCGGGCCCGCTTTGGGCCAGCGCGGCGTCAACATAGGTCAATTCGTTTCGCAGTTCAACGAGCGAACGAAGGACCTGAACGGCACGACGGTGCCGGTGGTGATCACGGTCTATATGGACAAGAGTTTTACGTTTGAAGTCAAGAGCCCGCCGGCGGCGGTGCTGCTCAAGCAAGTGGCCGAAATCGCCAAAGGCAGCGGCGCCCCGAATAAGGAGAAGGTCGGAAAAGTCACCGCCGAACAGGTTCGCAAAATCGCGGAGACCAAGTTCAAGGACTTGAACGCTTATGATCTGGTGCAGGCCGAGAAAATCATCAGAGGGACGGCCCGAAGCATGGGCGTAGAAGTAATCGATTAGTGAGAAGATCGTAGTCAATGTGAGATGTATTCCATGCAAACGAAAAGCAAGAGATACAAGAGTGAATCGCAACAAGTGGGCAAAGACGCGGTCAGCCTGCGTGAGGCGGTCGAGAAGATCAAGTCGTTGAAGTCGGTGAAATTCGACCAGAGCGTCGAATGTGTGGTGCAGTTGGGCATCGATCCCAAGCAGGCCGATCAGTTGGTTCGGGGCTCTGTGTCTTTGCCCCACGGGATTGGCAAGCAGAAAAAAGTGATTGCCTTCTGTGACGACGCCGATGTCGAGGCGGCCCGGAAGGCGGGCGCCGTTGAGGCCGGCTGCGACGACCTGGTCAAGAAGGTTTCGGAGGGCTGGTCGGATTTCGACGTAGCGATCGCCTCGCCAAAGGTCATGGGAAAAGTGGGCAAGCTCGGTCGCGTGCTCGGGCCGCAGGGGAAGATGCCTTCACCGAAGAACGGCACAGTAACGGCCGATATCGTCACGGCAATCTCGGAGTTTGCTGCCGGTAAAGTCGAGTTTAGAAATGACGCGGGCGGCAATGTTCATGCCGTCGTTGGCAAGCAGAGCTTCACGCCGGAAAAACTCGTCGAGAACGTCGAGGCGTTTGTTGCGCATATCAAGAAGATTAAGCCTGCTGCGGCAAAGGGCACCTACATAAGGAAAGTGTGTTTGTCTTCGACGATGGGCCCCGGCATCGCCCTGAGTATCTGAATCGAAAATCATAATGTGCCGGGCGGGGCTTGGAGTCTCGCGTGCAAAATCCGAGACGAGCACAAGAGGGTTGGTTCTCGATAAGGCGGCAGAGGGCACGGTGATGGTTGAATGTCGTGTAATGTCTTGTATTCGCGTTTTCAGTGTGTTTCACGTTTGGGTGTTTGATTTTCTTGCATCGACAAATGTGTTTTTGGCAGATAGGTAAAAAGTGCAGGTGATAGGATGAGCAAGTACGTAAAAGGGTTGCTGCAGGCGCAGTTAGAGAAAAAAGTCGTTGATGAGAACGTGCGGGAATTCCTGGTGGTCAGCATCAAGGGCGTCAAAGGCAGTGACAACAATCTGATGCGGGGTGAGCTCCTGCAGAATGGAATTGGCCTGGCGGTCGTCAAGAATTCTCTATTCAGAAAAGCGTTATGCAGCCAGGGGATGGAGCCGGCGGCAACATTGTTCGGCGGTCCCTGTGCAGTCGCCTACGGCGGCGACAGCATCGTCGATGTGGCCAAGCGAATGGTTGAGTGGGCCAGGAAGATTCCGCAGATTGAGTTGAAAGGGGCCTTTCTCGACGGCGCGGCTTTGGATGCCAAGGCCGCGGAAGGACTCTCCAAGATGCCGACGCGTGCCGAGTTGCTAAGTCAGGTCGTCATGTTGGCGCAATCGCCGGCAAGGAGACTGGCCGCGATTTTGGCGAGTCCGGCTCAGACGATTGCCGGTTGCATCGATACGATTGCCGAGGGTGGTGAGAAACAAGCGGCGTAAAAGGAAATACAAACTGCCTGCGTGGCTGTCCCTTATGACAACGGGTCAAACGAGACGGCGTAGTCTCGGCTACCACCAGGTCTTAAGTGATAGGAGTTGACAGAAATGGCGGAAGAACAAGTAAAAGAATCACAAGAACAAGAGACAGCGGAAGCGACCGAGTCCAAGCCGTCGGCCAAAGAATGGAGCGGCGACATCAAGAAGCTCGGTGACAAAATAGTGGCCTTGACATTGATGCAGGCCAAGGAGCTGGGCGACTATCTCAAGCAAGAGTACGGTATCGAACCGGCCGCCGGTGGCGCCGTTATGATGGCGGGACCTGCTGCGGCCGGACCGGCTGAGGCCAAAGAGGAGAAAACCACCTTTGACGTGATTCTGAAGCAGTTCGGCGATAAGAAGATTCAGGTGATCAAGGAAGTCAGAGCGCTGACCGGACTGGGATTGAAAGAAGCCAAAGACCTTGTGGAAGGCGCTCCGAAACCGGTCAAACAGGGACTCAGTAAGGAAGAGGCCGAGGCGGCGCAGAAGCAGCTCGAAGCTGCCGGTGCCGTCGTGGAATTGGCATGAGCAAAGAGCAGCTCGCCTCTGTCCTGGCAGGGGCCGGCATTTGGGCCGGATGAGACTGCTCCTGCGTAGTAGTTGGGGCATTTAGTGCTGGAGATGAGCAATGCGCGAGAATAAGGCAAGCCCGGTGATTCGTAATTTTGGCAAAGTACGCGACGCCGTCGAGATCCCGGACCTGGTGGCGACACAGAGGAAAAGCTACGATCTGTTCCTGCAAAAAGACGTGGCGCCGACCAAGAGAGCGGGCATCGGACTGGAAGCTCTTTTTCGGGAGACGTTTCCTATCGAGAGCTACGACAAGAAGATGCTCCTGGAGTATCTCTACTACGAGCTGGAAAAGCCGCATTATACGCCCACTCAGTGCCGGCAGTTGCGCCTGACGTACGGCTACCCGATGAAAATCTGGTGCAGACTGCGAAGCAAAGAAGGCCAGGACTTGGCCGAACAGGCGATGTATATCGGCGAAATACCGGTCATGATAGGCGGCGGCGAATTTATCATCAACGGGGCCGTGCGCGTCATTGTGAACCAGCTTCACCGAAGTCCGGGCGTTGACTTTCTCATCGAGAGCAAGGAAGGCGACAGAGTGCTGCACGGGGGCAGAGTGATCCCTGAGAGGGGCAGTTGGATAGAAATAGGAGTCACGAACAAAGATACGTTGGTGGTCCGAATTGACCAATCCAGCAAAATACCGGCAACGGTTTTCTTACGCGCCATGGACGCGCGCTACGGGACGACAGAGCAGATTTTGCGTTTGTTCTATCCGACGGTCGCCGTGCCCGCGGAGAAACTGACGCCGACGATGTGGGCGGTTGAACCTGTTGTCGATACCGACTCCGGCGAGATTATCGTCAAGGCCGGAGCGCAGATAAGCGACAAGATTTCCCTCGTTCAGGAGGCGCTCGCAAAGTCCGCGGCAAAGGGCGACAAAAAGCCGAAAACGTCCAAGAAGACGAAAGAATCCGAGACCATAGAGGTGATAGAGGGTGTTCGCGACACCATCATTCTGAACACCCTTGCGGAGGACAATTGCCAGCGTCATGAAGAGGCCCTCCTGAAGTTCTACGTTCGATTGAGGCCCGGCAATCCGCCCAACGAAGAGAAGGCCCGGCTGTTCTTCGCCGAGAAGTTTTACGATTCGAACCGTTACCGTCTGGGCAAGGTGGGCCGGTTCCGCATCAATCGGAAATTCAACCAGACCGTTGACGAGAATGAGATGACGTTGCGCCCCGAAGACTTCCTGGGCACGATGAAATACATCGTGGCGCTGCGGAACAACGAGGGCGAGGTTGACGATATCGACCATCTGGGCAACCGAAGGCTGCGGACCATCGATGAGCTGGCCGCCGACGAAATCCGAAAGGGCCTGCTGAAGCTGCGCAGAACCGTTCAGGAACGCATGAGCATGAAAAGGGACAGCGAGGAGGCCGTGCGCATCGCGGATCTGGTCAATTCAAAAAGCGTCTCGAGCAGCATCAACTATTTCTTCGGTCGGGGCGAGCTCAGTCAGGTTGTGGACCAGACGAACGCTCTGAGCCAGTTGACCCACGAAAGGCGTTTGTCCGCTCTGGGCCCGGGCGGGCTGAATCGACGTCGGGCCGGGTTTGAGGTCAGGGACGTTCACATCAGCCATTACGGCAGAATCTGTCCCATCGAAACGCCCGAGGGAACGAATATCGGCCTGATCGCCTCGTTGGCCATATTCGCTTCGGTTGACGAATACGGATTCCTGCTGACGCCGTATCGCAAAGTCAAGAACGGCAAGGTAACTGAGGAAGTGCAGTATTTGCGCGCCGATGACGAAATGAGAGCGGTATTTGCCCCGCCCACCTCGGTGGACCCGGGGACCGGCAAATTGCATAAGGGTTTTGTCCTTGCACGGGAAAGAGGCGAGCTGGCCCAGGTCGCCAGTGAGAAAGTGGACTACGTTGATATTTCCCCCAAACAGATTGTGGGTATCTCGGCTTCGCTTATCCCGTTTCTGGAGCACGATGACGCCAACCGCGCGTTAATGGGCTCGAACATGCAGCGACAGGCGGTCCCGTTGCTCAAGACGGAGCCGCCTCTGGTCGGCACGGGTATGGAAGAGGTTGTGGGTCGCAACTCCAGTATGGTCGTCCGTGCCGAAAATGCCGGCGTAGTCACCGCCGTCGATGCGACCCGGATCGTCATAAGTCACACGGATGAATACAATCTGGCCAAGTTTCTCGGGTTAAATGAAAGAACCTGCCTCAATCAAAAGCCGGTAGTCCAGCTCGGCGAAAAAGTCAAGGCCGGGCAGATCATCGCAGACGGGGGCGGCACCGCGAATGGCGTGCTCTCGCTCGGCAAGAACATCCTGGTTGGATTTGTTTCCTTCGACGGTTTCAACTTCGAGGACGCGATTATCATCAGCGAAAGGCTGTGCAAGGACGACAGCTTCACGAGCATTCACATCGACGAGTTCACAGCGGAAGTGCGCGAAACGCGGCTGGGCAAAGAGGAATTCACCCGCGATATTCCCAACGTCAGTGAACGAGCGCTGCGGAACCTTGACGAGCACGGAGTGGTCCGCGAAGGGACCCGCATTTGTCCCGGCGATATTCTGGTCGGCAAGGTCGTACCCAAGAGCAAAACCGAGCTGACGCCCGAGGAAAAGCTGCTGCACGCCATATTCGGCAGGGCCGGGGAAGACGTCAAGAATGATTCACTGGAGCTGCCCAGCGGGTATGAGGGAGTGGTGATCGCCACGGAGCGATTCACCAGGCGCGGAGCGGGCACGGATGAGGAAAAGAAAGCCCTGGCGGCCCAGGTTAAAGAATATGAAAAGCAGAGGAGGGCCAAAGAATGCCTGATATTCAGGCAAATGACCCAGACCATCCAGGGCAAGTTCGAGGTCAACATTATCGACCCGTCCACGCGCCAGAAAGTCGGCGTCAGCGATGATGACGAGGTCATTTACGAGCAGATCGAGAACTTCAGCGCGAAGTGGGTCAAGCCTGCCTCGCTGCGGGATGACGTTCAGAAGATCGTGGACAAGTTCTGGATCAAGATTACTGATCTTCAGGAGGAAAGGAAGCAGAGAATTGAGACTTTGAAGCATGGTGACGAGTTGCCCAGCGGCGTCTTGCAGATGGTCAAGGTCTATGTTGCGATCAAGAGAATGTTGTCGATAGGCGACAAAATGGCCGGCCGGCACGGCAACAAGGGTGTCATCGCAAAGATTATGCCCGAGGAGGACATGCCGTTCCTGGCGGACGGCACGCCGCTCGACATCTTGCTCAATCCGCTGGGTGTCCCCAGCCGAATGAACGTGGGCCAGATTCTCGAGACGCATCTGGGATGGGTGGCAAAGGTGTTGGGCTTCAGTGCTGTCACCCCGGTCTTCGACGGCGCCACCGAAGAGGACATCAAGAAGCTCACCAGCGAGGCCAACGAGCGTATGGCCAAACGAAAGGCGGAGCTCGAAGCGCAAAAGCAAATACCACCCGCGGATGAGTCTTTTGTGAATGTGCCGCCCGTTCTGAAAACTCAATTGTACGACGGCCGCACGGGCGAGCCGTTTGACCAGAGGGCAACCATCGGATACATCTACATGATGAAATTGCACCATCTTGTCGATGACAAGATTCACGCGCGGGCAACCGGGCCCTACAGCCTGATTACACAGCAGCCATTGGGCGGTAAGGCCAGGACCGGGGGGCAGAGATTCGGGGAAATGGAAGTCTGGGCCCTGGAGGGATACGGAGCCGCCTATGCACTACAGGAAATGCTCACCGTCAAGAGCGACGACGTCGAGGGGCGGACGAAAATCTATGAGTCAATGGTCAAAGGGCAAAACACGCTTGAAGCCGGTACGCCGCTGTCGTTCGACGTACTCTGTAATGAGATACGAGGACTGGGACAGAACATTCAGCTCGAAAAGAAACGGCTTGGAAGCACCGCTCTGTAAGAAGGATTATGGATTGTCGAATTGCCATGAATCGCTTGTAAGGGGCCTTACATGTTAGGAAGTATTTACGATCGCATAAATGATTACGGTTCGGTTAAGATTTCGTTAGCCAGTCCGAACGATATTCGCAGTTGGTCCTTCGGCGAGGTGCGCAAGCCTGAGACCATCAACTATCGTACGTATCGACCGGAAAAGGACGGCTTGTTCTGCGAGAGAATCTTCGGACCCGAACGCGACTGGGAATGCGCGTGCGGAAAGTATAAAGGCACGAAGTTCAAGGGAATCATTTGTGACAGATGCGGGGTCAAGGTCACACACAGCCGGGTAAGAAGAAAACGGATGGGGCACATCAACCTGGCTGCGCCAGTGGTGCATATATGGTTCTTCAAGGCCATTCCCAATCGGCTTGGGAACCTCCTGGCCATGAAGAGCACGGACCTTGAGAAGATCATCTACTTCCAGGAATATGTCGTCACCGATCCCGGGCAGACACCTCTCAAGACCGGGCAACTGCTCACTGAAGAGGAGTACAGAGACGCCAACAGCAAGTACGGCAAGGCGTTCAAGGCCTCGATGGGCGCCGAAGCCATCAAGGCTCTGTTGGAGAATCTGGACCTGGAAGAGGTCAGCGCCCAGCTCAGGCAGGCGATCATCAAGACAAACAGCAAGCAGAAAATCAAGGAGCTGACAAAGCGGCTCAAGATTCTCAACCAGGTGCGGCAGAGCAAGAACAAGCCGCAGTGGATGGTTATGGAAGTCATCCCGGTGATTCCGCCGGATTTGAGACCGTTGGTGTTGCTCGAACGGGACAATTTCGCCACCAGCGATTTGAATGACCTCTACCGCAGGATCATCAATCGAAACAACCGATTGAAGAAGCTCATGGACCTCAACGCCCCCGAAGTGATTATACGCAATGAGAAGCGGATGCTTCAGCAGGCGGTGGATTCACTGATGGACAACGGTCGCTGCCGCCGGTCCGTCCTGGGCAGCAACAATCGGCCTCTGAAATCCCTGACGGACATGATTAAGGGCAAGCAGGGGCGTTTTCGCGAGAACCTGCTCGGCAAGCGCGTGGACTACTCGGCTCGGTCCGTCATTGTTGTCGGCCCCGACCTGAAACTCCATCAATGCGGGTTGCCGAAGAAAATAGCGATGGAACTTTATCAGCCGTTTATCATTCGCAAGCTCAAGCAGCATGGACTGGCCGACACGATCAAGAGTGCCAAGCGAATGATTGAACGACGAGACGAGCAGGTCTGGGACATCCTGGAAGAAGTCATTCATCAGCACCCTGTACTGCTCAACCGCGCCCCCACGCTGCATCGTATGGGTGTTCAGGCGTTCGAGCCCGTGCTGGTGGAGGGCAACGCCATCATGCTCCACCCGCTGGCGTGCAGGGGCTTCAATGCGGACTTTGACGGCGACCAGATGGCCGTGCATCTGCCGCTGAGCGTCGAGGCGCAGGCCGAAACTCATATCCTGATGATGACCACCGCCAATATCTTTTCGCCGGCCAACGGCTCGCCTACGGTCGGGCCGTCACAAGATATGGTGATGGGCAATTACTATTTGACCCACATGGACAATCGCGAAGCCTCGGAAACTGAGAAGCTCAGTGTATTTCGGGATACCTTCGAAGCCATGATGGTTCATGAAATGGGCAAGATCGGCTTGCACACGATGATTAGGGTCCGGCTCAACAAACCGAAGGTTATTACCGATACGGATGAGGTTCACAACGCGACGGTTGTTGAGACGACGGTTGGCCGATGCATATTCAATGATATGCTCCCCGCGGGAATGCCGTTCTACAACACAACAATGTCTCAGCGAAAACTCAGCCGGGTGATCAGCGATTGCTTTAAGTTCGCCGGCTCGGCCGAAACGGTGGACCTGCTTGACAGAATAAAGGACCTGGGTTTCAAGTATGCCACACTGGCGGGCTTGAGTTTTGGGATTACGGACCTGAAGATTCCCCCACGGAAAGCCGAGATCATTGAGGAGACGGAGAAGAAAGTCGCCAAGATCTTGAAGAACTATAACGACGGTGTGCTGACCGAGGGCGAGAGATACAACCAGGTTATTGACGCCTGGACAAATGCTCGAGTGGCGGTCACCAACGAGATGATGAGAGGTCTCAAAGACGACAAGAAGGATGATGGCACCCCGTACCTGAACCCGATATACCTTATGAGTGACTCGGGTGCCCGAGGAAGCGTCGATCAGATTCAGCAGCTTGCCGGGATGCGAGCGCTGATGGCCAAGCCCAGCGGCGAGATCATCGAAACGCCCATTAAGTCGAACTTCCGCGAGGGTCTGACGGTTCTTGAGTATTTCAGTTCCACGCACGGAGCGCGTAAGGGACTGGCCGATACCGCCTTGAAGACGGCCAATTCGGGCTATCTGACCCGCAAGCTTATCGACGTAGCGCAAAACCTGATTGTCATCGAACGTGACTGCCAGACGTTGCAGGGTATTACCAAGGGCACGGTCAGCAGGGGCGAACAGGTTGATGTTTCTCTTTCTCAACTGATTGTGGGCCGAACGGCCAGGGACAACATTCGCAACCCGATTACGGACGAGATGATCGTTCGCGAGAATGAGGTGATCGATCCGGAAGCGGCGGCCAAGATTGAAGCGCTGGGTCTGGATGCGGTCAGGGTCAGAAGTCCGCTGACGTGCGACAGCCCGATTGGGGTCTGTGCCAAGTGCTACGGCTGGGATATGAGCACCGGGCGGCTGGTCGAAGAGGGCTCGGCCGTCGGTATCATCGCCGCACAGTCGATCGGCGAGCCCGGAACGCAGTTGACCCTCAGAACGTTCCATACCGGAGGTGTCGCCTCCAGAGCGATTCTCGAAAGAGAGCAGAGAGCCACTTATGCCGGGAAAGTCCAGTATCGCGACATAAACGCGGTTCAGACCAAGCATGACGATGGTATGACGGTGGTGATCGCACTGAAGCGAAACGGCGAAATTGCCCTGCTTGACGCGAAGGACCGGGAGCTTGACAGGTTCAAAGTTCCCTACGGCGCCGTGGTCCATGTTGAAGACAACCAAAAGGTCAAGGCGAGCGTTACTTTGTTCACGTGGGACCCCCACCGGACGCCGATCCTGGCGGAAATTTCCGGCTTGATACGATTCGTCGATGTCATTGAGGGCGAGACCATCGGAATCGAAGAAGAGCGCAAGGGACAAGCAGGCAAGCCCATAGTCATCGAGCACAAGGGCGACAAGCATCCGCAGATTATCATTGAGGACCCGGACGGCAAGATACTGGACGTCCACTATTTGCCGGCGGGAGCTAGGATCGAGGTGGTGGAAGGTCAGAGGGTTCAGGCCGGACAGTTGCTTGCTCATCAGCCCAGGGCCACCGGAGGAACCCAGGACATCACGGGAGGCCTGCCCAGAGTGACCGAAGTCTTCGAAGCTCGCAAACCCAAGGACCCCGCCGCAATGGCTGAGATCAGTGGAAGAGTCGAGCTGCGAAGCGACAAACGCAAGGGCAAGATGACGATTACCATCCGAAGCGAGTCTGGTATGGAAAAAGAGCACCATGTCCCGCGTGACAGGCATCTGAACGTTCACACGGGTGATTTCGCCGAGGCCGGTGACGCCCTGACGGATGGCCCGTTGGTGCCGCACGATATTCTGCGAATCAAAGGCGAGGAAGCCCTGCAAAGATATTTGACAATAGAGATTCAGAATGTCTATCGCTCGCAAAACGTCAATATCAATGACAAACACATCGAAATCATTTGTGCCCAGATGATGCGCAAGGTCGAGATCGAATCGGTGGGCGATAGCGCATTTCTGCCGGGCGAGGTCGTTGACAAGTTCGTCTTCAGAAGAGAGAACGAAACGCTGACGAACAGTATCAAGATTGTGGATCCCGGGGATGCATCGGAATTGCAGGCCGGCCAAATCGTCGACAAGAAAGATATGGCCAGCATCAACGAGAAGATCGAAGGCATTGGCGGGCGCGGAGCGACGGGCAGGAAACCCAAACCGGCAACCGCCAAGACTCTCCTTCTGGGTATCACGAAGGCTTCACTGTGGTCGGAAAGCTTCATCGCAGCGGCGAGCTTCCAGGAAACCACGAAAGTCCTGACTGAGGCGTCTTTGGCCGGCAAAATTGATGAGTTGCACGGTCTGAAGGAAAATGTAATTCTCGGCCACCTGATACCCGCCGGGACGGCTTTCAAACCGTATCTCGACATGAAGGTCAAACACCTCGTCGAAGCTCCGCTGCCGAAGGAATTCGAAGAGGCCGAGGAAATCAAGGAAGCCAAAGAGGCCGAGGCAAAGGCCGATGCTGCCGTCAGGGAAGCCTTGGGTATCAGTTGAACCTGAGCCTGCGGCCGGTGCGCATGGGTTTGGCGTCTTGTGTGACGTGGGGATGGATTTTGAGGGCTCCGGCCTCAGGCGTGCCGGGGCTGGCGCTGAATTTGCCTGGCCAGAGCGGCGATGGCCTTAAGCTTCTCAACGTCCAAGGGTTCGTTTGCACGTCTTGAGTCGGTTGGTCGCTTCGGGTTCACTGCGAGCATTTCTTCGTCCCGCTCTCGTGGATTCGGGCCGCCTCGGGATAGTCTGCTGGCGGACAGAAGCTCAAGGGGCGGCCACTTTGGATGCTTCCTGGCTTGCATGGGTTCTGTGAGGGTGCCGCCAAATCGTTGAGCGGCTACCGCGTCCGGTTGCCTCCGGAGTGTTTCTTTGACCTGGTCGAGTCTGCCGAGCTCTTGCCGGAGTTTCTTGCCGGCGGCCAGCAGCTTGGCCATCCGCCGTCGAAGGTGCTCCTCGGTCTTCTTTCCTTGGTTGATTTGGGTCCGGAGTTTCTCGTTGACGGCTTTCAGTTCGTCCAGTTTCTGCTCGAGATATGCCTCAGTTTGTTGGCGCTTGATGATTTCGTGCTGGAGTAGTCTGGTTCTCCCGTTTGAGGCTATCGACGGTTCTGCCGCTTTCATCGCGCCGTTCTTTTTTCCGGCAAGAAAGGCCAAACGGTGTCTCTTCGAGTCCGTCACGTCCGCCCGGCCATAGTCGCCGGCGGCTAATTTGACTCCTATGATGGGCAGACTTTGTCGAATCGAATGTGCGGATGTTCTGGCTTTTCTTTCGTCTCGCTGCTTCTTTGCCACCCATAATAGTGGCAGCAGGACGACCCCGGCTGCCGCCAACAGTTCCCATTCCTCCCATTGGTGCCGGTAATAGAGCCATGAGAACAGTTGTGTGAACCTGTCCACAAAACTGTGTATGGTCATCACTCTCTGTCTCCGAATTTGAGATTTCTGGCTGCTCCTGCTGACAGTCTTCAGACTCTGGTTTTTCTGTGGCGGAAAGCCTGATATGGAAAATAAAGAAGCCTTCTCACCATTCCTCCACTAATACAAATGATATTATACCACGATGATCGCCAAATGTCAAAGGGAAAATTGCCCTGCCGAACAGCGGCAAGGCTGGCCTTTGGAGCGATCCTGGCCTGTTTCGCGGGCGATATTCATCTCGGGCCGGCCGATATCGGAGTCCGCGGAGACTTGCGTGAGTCCCCGGTCTTGAGGTTGGAGAAACTCAGCGGCGGGTTGTTTTGCGTTATCCGCAAAAATTTTTCCACTAAAGGCCCAAAAATGTCTTGGAATCCAAACCGCCGATATTATAATAAGGGGCTGTTTTGTCGATGACCAGGAACGGTAGTATAGTTGTTAGAATCAGGGATTAAGAGTACTATGCCCACGATAAATCAGTTAGTCAGGCGGCCCCGGGCCAAATCGAAACGTAAAAAGCGGGTATCCGATATAAGTGGTTCACCGCAGAAGCGGGGCGTATGTCTGATTGTCAGGACCCAGACGCCCAAGAAACCGAACTCGGCTTTGCGTAAGATTGCCCGCGTCAGGCTCACCAACGGCAAGGAAGTTACCGCCTACATACCCGGCATCGACCATAACCTTCAGGAGCATAGCACGGTCATCATCCGGGGCGGCCGCGTCCGCGACCTGCCCGGCGTTAGGTATCACATTGTCCGGGGCGTCCTCGACTGTGCCGGCGTGGCTAACAGAAGACAGGGCAGAAGCAAATACGGAGCAAAGAGGGCAAAATAAGTTGCCCGGCGGTAACCGGTTAGAAAGTGGATGTCCGGTTTGCGACGGAAAATTGAGGAAAATAATGGCTAAGAAGTTTACTGCTTCAAATCAGCAACTAAAACCGGACCCGAAGTTCAACAGCAAGCTGGTCTCGAAATTCATCAACTGTTTGATGTACGAAGGCAAGAAGAATACAGCCCAGAAGGTCTTCTACGATGCCATGGATATCGTCAGCAACAAGGTCAAGGAGGCCGAGGCGCTTGAGGTGTTTGAGAAAGCGGTGGGCAATGTGAGGCCCTTGATCGAGGTGCGCAGCAAGCGCGTCGGTGGAGCCAGCTACCAGGTTCCGATGCAAGTTGGTCCCAGGCGGCAGCAATCGCTGGCCTTCAGATGGATACTGGCCTCGGCCAGGTCCAAGAAGGGCAAACCGATGAGCGAGCGTCTGGCCTCCGAGTTGATGGATGCGTATGGCGGGCACGGCGGTGCCATGACCACGCGCGAAAACGTCCACAGAATGGCTGATGCGAATAAGGCGTTTGCCCACTTCGCGTGGTAATATCCGTTGTTTCTCACTGCCACGGTGCGTTTTTGAGAATGACCGTGGCAGTTTTTTTGTATGGTCGTGCAGCGTACGTAACGCCGGACCGGTGTAGATCGGTATGATGGCCGGGCCGGGCGCGCGGGGTCGCCCTCGCGTGAGATAGCAGAGAAGACCAATGTCGACCGCTCTGGAAAAACTACGCAACATCGGAATCATGGCGCATATCGACGCCGGTAAGACGACCGTCACCGAGCGCATCCTCTACTATACGGGCAAAACGTACAAGATGGGCGAGGTGCATAACGGCACGGCGGTCATGGACTACATGGAGGAGGAGCAGGAACGGGGCATAACCATCACTTCGGCGGCGACAAAATGCCCTTGGAAGGGCTTTGAGATAAACCTCATCGACACCCCGGGGCACATTGACTTCACCGCCGAAGTGGAAAGATCGCTGCGCGTCCTCGACGGCGCAGTGGCCGTATTTGACAGCAGCGAAGGTGTGCAGGCGCAGAGCGAGACGGTCTGGAAGCAGGGGCAGAAATACGATTTGCCCTGTCTGTGCTTTGTGAACAAGATGGATAAGGTCGGCGCCGACTTTGAAATGACCGTTCAGAGCATTCGCGATAAGCTCGTTGCCAATCCGACGTGCGTGCAGATTCCTATTGGGGCCGAGAGCTCTTTCGCCGGGATTATAGATCTGATAAGGATGCAGGCGATATTTTATAGGACCGCAGAGTTAGGGGCGACGTTTGAGGAGAGAGACATTCCGGCCGAGTTGAAGGGGCTCGCCCAGCAGAAAAGAAACGAGATGGTTGAGGCTGCCGCTGAGCACGACGTCGAATTGATGGACAGCTTCGTGCACGACAAGCCAATCGATGCCGAGATGCTCATCCGGGCGATACGAAAAGGGACTCTGAGCAGAAAGCTTCATCCGGTATTTGTCGGTTCGGCTCTGAAATACATCGGCGTCCAGCGACTGCTCGACGGCGTCGAGGCCTATCTTCCATCGCCGCTGGAAAAGGACGTCCTGACGGGGCACAGACCGACGGATAAGGATAAGAAAGTGACCATCAAGTGTGACCCCGACGGCAGCTTGGTGGCGCTGGCGTTCAAGATCACCAGCGATGTCCACGGCGACTTGAGCTTCCTGAGGATTTATCAGGGCACGTTGAAGGCCGGCAGCAGGGTCTTAAACACAAACCGCAACCGCCGCGAGAACATCACCCGGATATTTGAGATGCACGCCAACGAGCGAACGCTTCTCGAATCGGCCAGCGCAGGTGATATTGTGGCCGTTGTGGGTCTGAAGCAAACGCTCACCGGTGATACGATTTGCGATCCCAAAAAACCTATCTGTTTGCCGAGCATAAGCTTTGCGCAGACGGTGATGAATATGTCGATAGAACCCAGAAGCGCTGCAGAAAAGGCGAAGCTGGCTGACGCCTTGGCCGCCCTGAGACGCGAAGACCCCACTTTTGAATGCAAGACGGACCCCGACACGGGCGAGACAATCATAAGTGGAATGGGTGAATTGCACCTGGAAATACTCCAGCACAAGTTAGTACGGGACAAAGGAGTCAATGTCAGGGTCGGCAAGCCTCGCGTCGCCTACAGGGAAGCGATCACCAAATCGGCCCAGGCAGAGGGCAAGTTCATTCGGCAGACTGGCGGGCACGGTCAATACGGGCATGTCGTTTTGCAGGTTGAGCCGCTGTTGACGGAAAACGGACATTGGTGCCGCGAGGTGGTGTTCGAGAATAAGGCGCCGGCTGATGCGGTTCCACGGGAGTATGTTCCTGACGTTGAAAGGGGAGCTAAGGAGGCCCTGGGAAGCGGCGCGTTGGCAGGCTATCCTGTCGTAGGGGCCAGAATTACGTTGATTGATGGTTCGTTTCACACGGTTGATTCCTCCAGTTTGGCCTTTGAGCAGGCGGCGGCAATAGCCACAGAAAAGGCCGTCAAAGAGGCTGGTCCGGTCCTGCTGGAGCCGGTGATGCGCTTGCAGGTTGTGGTGCCACAGGCCAGTTTCGGGGCGGTCCAGGGCAGCTTGCTTGCAAAAAGGGGCTTGATAACGGGTTGTCGAATGCATGGCAATATGCAGGTTATCGATTCCAAAGCTCCGCTTGCGGAACTGTTCGGGTATTCCAGCGAAATCCGCAGCGTGACCGCGGGCAGGGGGACTTTCACGATGGAACCATTGAGCTATGAGAGAGTTCCAGAGCAGGTCGCCAGCCGGGTGATTTTTTGAAGAGGAAAATTTTTTATTTTTTTCTCAGAATTGTCTGTACACGTTGTTGACAGCTTTGTGTTTACGTGCTAATGTACATGGTTTCCAGCCGTAGCGAGCATCGCCAAGGACGGCTTTGCGTAACCTTAGTTGGGCTGTGGCACGTCTGAAAGTTTTTGGTCACGGATGGTTTGTTAACGTTGTTAGGGGTGTTCAGAAGCCCTTGCGGGGTTGGGAGCGGCGAGTATGGCTGCCCTGACTCCTGATCTTTACAAGGAAGGCGAATTTGATGATCGACCGCTGAACTGTGGAAGTCGAACTGTGCGAATCAGAGCGGACGCTCCGAAGCTCGCAGTCAATCGTCAACTGCAAGGCCTTTCCTGCCAGAATCAAGCAAGACACGGTTGGCATGGAAAAACTATAGACGGCCAAGCGGTTTTGTGTTAAGTCTTAGTTTTGTAAGTCGGTATGCTCCAGGACCTTGTTAGGCTTGAACAGTGTGGCCCTATACGCGTGCAAGACCGGTAACGCCGGGTAGCGCCGAGGTAAGTTATGGCTAGTGAGACCGAGAGAATACGAATCAGAATGGAATCCTACGA
Organism: Sedimentisphaerales bacterium; assembly: GCA_035529475.1. GTDB lineage: Bacteria > Planctomycetota > Phycisphaerae > Sedimentisphaerales > Anaerobacaceae. The sequence continues at coordinate 23,734 of DATKWR010000697.1, forward strand.
TCACAGGGCGCTTGACGCGTCCGCGAAGGAGATCGTGGAGCACGCCCGAAAGACGAATGCCCGTGTCAGTGGTCCGGTTCCGTTGCCGACACGCATTGAAAGATATACAGTCTTGAGGAGTCCTCATATCGACAAGAAATCGCGCGAACAGTTTGAGTTGAGGACGCATAAACGTTTGATTGATATTCACGAGGCGAACTCACGAACCGTTGAAGTGTTGAATCGTCTCGTGGTGCCGGCCGGAGTTTTTGTAAGGATAAAGGCCTAAGTCGGCAAGTGCCGTCCGAGTGTGACGGCGGGCCACGATATAAGAAGTGCGTAATTATGGCTATGCTATTAGGAAAAAAGGTTGGAATGACGCGGGTCTATAACGAAGCGGGCAAGCTGGTGCCCGTGACGGTCATACAGGCCGGCCCCTGTGTTGTCATGCAGGTCAAGACCCCGGAAACCGACAGCTACAGCGCTATCCAGCTTGGTTTCGATGAGGTCAAGCCGGTGCGAAGGAAAATGCCTGAAGTCGGGCACGCCAAGAAAGCGAAGACCACGCCGATGAAATTCGTCCGGGAGATGCGTCTGGCGGTTGACGCCGAACAGCAGTCCAAGGCGGGGGATTTCGTTACGGTGGCCGTTTTCTCGGATGACAAATATGTCGATGTTGTGGCCACGAGTAAGGGCAAGGGCTTTGCAGGCGTTATGAAGCGGCACGGGTTCGGCGGCTTCCCGGCTTCTCACGGCACGGAAAGAAAGCACAGAGCCCCCGGTTCGATTGCGGCCTTTGCCACGGATCGCGGTCACAGCGGCAAGCTCAAAAAGGGCAAGAAAATGCCCGGTCACCTGGGGAATCGCCGGGTTACCGCGAAGAACCATATGCTTGTGTCGATAGACACGGAAAAGGACTTGTTGGTCATCAAGGGCTCTGTGCCCGGCCCGGCCGGCGGCTATTGTATCGTTCGCAGCGCCCAGAAGCGGAAATAGTCGGAGATACGGAAACCTTAGAGATGATTGATTTGACTGTTTACAACAAGGACGGAAAAGAGGTCGACCGATTACAGGTTGATGAAGAGGCTCTGGGTGGTTCGGTCCGATATTCGCTGCTCAAACAGGCCATCGTTAGGTATCACGCGAACCAGCGTGTGGGGACCGCCGCGACGAAAGGCAGAAGCATGGTTGCCGGTTCGGGCAGGAAGCTTTTTAGGCAGAAGGGGACGGGAAATGCCCGCGTCGGAAACATTAGAACAGGCAAGCGCGTCGGCGGCGGGATGACCTTTGCCAAGACACCCAGAGATTTTCGTCAGGCCATGCCCAAGAAGCAAAGAAGGCTGGCCAGAGACTCTGCCATACTGGCGAAGCTTCTGAGTAACAATGTCGTGGTGGTTGACGGGCTCAGTTTCGCCCAGCCGAAGACGCGGGATTTCGTGAACGTTCTGAACAATCTGAAAATCGACCGCAGTTGCCTCGTGACGGTCGGCGCCCCGGACGACAATCTTTGCAAGTCGGCCAGGAACGTCCCGAAGGTGGCGGTCAAACCGGTCAGGGAGCTGAATGCAGGCGAGATTTGCCGCTACCGCAAGATGCTCTTTACCAAAGAGGCGATTCTGTCTGTCCTGAGCAAAGACCAGGCAAGTTGAATGAGCGGGTACTATTGTGGATGATTATAGTGTCATAATTCGGCCTTTGGTTACGGAACAGGGGATGCACTTTGCAAACGTGAAGGGAGCGTACTCCTTTGAAGTGAACAAGAAGGCCAACAAGGCCCAGATAAGAAATGCTGTCGAGCGATTGTACAGCGTCAAAGTGGAGAAGGTAAGGACGGCCAACCGCAAAGGCAAATATCGTCACCGGGGAAGAACCTCCGGCGTGACGTCGAGCTGGAAGAAGGCCGTTGTGTTCCTGGAGCCTGATTACCACATAGATTTGTTCTGAGATGATTTGCAATATAGTTCCGGTTTGCAGCCCGTGGATGGGAAGCTTCGGACTGTGAGTTGTTCGCTGAAAGTTGTTATTATGGGTATCCGAATTTATAGACCAACGAGTGCCGGCCGAAGAAACAGCTCGGTCAACGATTATGCCGAGTTGACGACCAACCGGCCCGAGAAGTCGCTTTGCCGACGGATAAAGAAGCACGGGGGGAGAAACCACCGGGGCATCACAACCATTCGCTTTAGAGGCGGGGGGGCTAGGAAGATTTACCGAATCATTGATTTCAAGCGCGATAAAGACGCTATCCCGGCGAAGGTTGCAACGATTGAGTACGACCCGAACAGGAATTGTTTCATATCTCTTCTGCATTACGCCGACGGCGAAAAGAGATACATATTGGCGCCTCTTGGCGTGAAGGTTGGGGACGGCGTCGAAAGCGGTGCCTCTTGCGAGCCCAAGGTCGGCAATGCCATGCCCCTGGGGGCGATTCCCGCCGGCCTGGAGATTCACAATATCGAAATGAGGGCCGGCCAGGGCGGAAAGCTGGTCAGAGGCGCGGGCAACTCCGCGAGGATTGTGGCCAAGGAGGGCAATTGGGTCACGATTGTTCTGCCGAGCGGCGAGATGCGGACCATTCACAAAGGGTGCCGGGCAACCATCGGTCAATTGAGCAACCCCGACGATCAGAACGTGCGGATCGGCAAAGCGGGTCGAATGCGCCACATGGGCCGCCGGCCACACGTCCGGGGAAAGGCAATGAATCCCGTTGCTCATCCTATGGGAGGTGGAGAAGGCAGGGCCAACGGCGGACGGCATCCCTGTTCACCTACCGGCGTATTGGCAAAAGGGGGCAAGACAAGGAATCCACGCAGTCCGAGCAACAAGAGGATTATTCGAAGACGCAAGAGCGGACGTTTTCAAATTAGAGTATAGAAGGTAAGAACAGGTGGTCGCGTAATTATTGCAGTTTGAAGGTTGAGTAAATCCGAATGGGAAGATCTCTTAAAAAAGGACCATACGTCGATCAGAAGTTGCTGATTAAGATCAACAGGCTGTCTGCTTCCGGTTCTCGTGAGCCGATAAAGACCTGGGCGAGGAGATGTACGATTGTTCCTGAGTTCGTCGGTTTTACGTTTCTGGTCCACAACGGCAAAATGTTTCATAAGGTCTTTGTTACCGAGGATATGGTGGGACACAAATTGGGCGAGTTTTCACCCACGAGGATCTTCAAGGGCCATTCAAGCAAGAAAATAAAGTAGAAGTTCGTAGAATACGGATAGTTGTTGTCATTCGGGGCAGTAACGAAGAATCTGAGCTTGGGAGCGGTTCTTCAAAGTGCCTTGCTCGGGTGGGAATGACGCGAAGCTGTGACGGGTACTGATAGTATGTTAAGTGCTGATAAATTGAAAGAACTTTGTCGGGAACGGCGGATGGGTTTCGATGTTCTGGCCGGCCACCTTGCCAGGGGAGGGTTCGACAGGCAGAAGGCGGTGGCGGCTGTCAAGAACTGGCAAAAGGGCCTTTTCAAGCCGATACCGCGGGCCGAAGACATTCGTCGCCTGGCGACGGCGCTGTCTGCCGAAGTCAACGACTTGAACGACTGGTGTTCTTCCTGTCGCTACGCTCCGATTTCGGCACAGAAGGCGCGATTGGTTACCCAGCTTATCGCCGGGCAGAGCGTTCAGGGCGCAATGGATACGTTGAAATTCACGAGAAAACGTGCCGCTGAGATGATCGACAAGGTTCTGCGAAGCGCCGTGGCCGATGCAGACGAGCAGCAGGCCGATGTTGACAGCCTGTACGTTAGCGAGGCCCGCGTTGACGATGCGGGCATTCGCCTCGGTACGAAGAGATGGATTGCCAAAGACAGAGGCAGGGCGCATTCTATTCGCAAGAAGGCCTGTCACATACACATAACGGTTACACAGGCGCCTGAAGGGCAGAAGTAAAACGCAGTACGTTGCACGAGATACGAAATTATGGGTCAGAAAGTGTCGCCAATAGGTTTCAGAACGGGGATAACACTCGGGTGGCAAAGCACATGGTTTGCCACCAAGGCCAATTACGGTGATTTTCTCGTCGAGGACCAGAAAATCCGTCGGTATGTTGACAGGAGGTTCAACCGTACTATGCCCAAAGGTGCCGTGGCGAAGACCGAAATAGTCCGGACGCGTAACGAGGTAAAAGTCACGTTATACAGCGCCCGACCGGGTGTGGTCATCGGTCCGCGAGGGGGCGAGGTCGATAAATTGCGGGAAGAGCTCGAGCACCTGACGGGCCGGGCAATCAATGTCAATGTGATTGAGATAAAGGATCCCGAGCTTAACGCCATGTTGGTGGGTGAGGCGATTGCCGAGCAACTCGGTAAGCGGGCCTCGTTCCGACGCACCATGAAGCAGTTTTGCGAAGCGGCGATGAACGCCGGGGCCAAGGGGGTCAAGATCATGTGTGCAGGACGGTTGGCAGGATCGGAAATGGCCAGGAAGGAAACGCAGAAGCTCGGTAGTATTCCGCTGCACACGCTCGACGCCAACGTCGATTATGCCCAGGCAACCTCGAAAACCACCTACGGAGCCATTGGCATCAAGGTTTGGATCTATAAAGGCAAGTTCGGCGAGGAAATTGTACAATCGCCGTACCGTCACCGGCGTCGCCCGCCGAGGCGTGTAGGCCCAACGGGCGGGGGGCCGCAAAGTTCTCAGTACGCATCTGGCCGGGAGGGCAGGGCTTCGGTCCAGCCTGACACGGCTGAAGCGCCGGCGCCATCCGAGGGCGCCCGCTCACAGGACAGCGGCACGAGTGGATAGAAGGAATCTGTGCGAGGGAATGAGTTTCCCTTGAATGTAGTTTTTGCAAAGGTGTACGACAATGGCAATGATGCCGAAGAGAGTCAAGTACCGTAAGAGCCAGCGCGGCAAAATGAAGGGCAACGCGTCGCGCTGCAACTTCGTGGCGTTTGGCGAATACGGCCTGCAGGCGCTGGAGACGAGCTGGGTAACCGCGCGGAATATCGAAGCGGGCCGAGTAGCCGCGACTCACTTCCTGCATCGCGAAGGTAAGGTTTACATCAGGATCTTTCCGCACAAGCCGGTAAGCTCCAAGCCCCTGGAAACCCGAATGGGCAAGGGCAAAGGTGAGCCTGAGTTTTGGGTCGCCCGGGTCAGGCCGGGGCAGGTGTGTTTCGAGATTGGCGGCGTCAGCGAAGACGTGGCCAAGCAGGCTCTGGTCAGGGTCGCTCATAAAATGCCGATCCGCTGCAGGCTTGTCAAGCGAAGGCATTCATTGTAAGAGGGAACCGTTCGATGAAAGCGCAGCATTACCGAGAAATGAGCCTGGATGAGCTCGTCGGCAAACTGGAGGAGCTCGAGAGGCATTTGTTCGACTTGCGTTCACAGGCGGTTACTGAAAAACTTGAAAACTCGAACGCAGTCACAAATGTCAGACGTGATATTGCCAGGGTTAAAACGATAATGCGTCAAAGCAAGTGAAAACTTGTCTGTAGGCGAGATTGTTGAGATGGAAAATCAAAGATGCAGGATCAGAAACTAAGAACTTTAACCGGCCTGGTGATGGGCAGGAGCGGTGACAAGAGCGTCAAGGTTGCCATTGATTACAAGATCAGGCATCCGAAATACGGAAAGTACGTGAGGCGAAGAACGAAAGTGGCCGTTCACGACGATCGCAATCAGAGTGGCGTAGGGGATATCATCGAAATCGCTCAGTGCCGACCTCACAGCAAAACCAAGCGTTGGCGTCTCGTGAAGGTCGTGACCAGGGCAAGCCAGGCTTAATTCGAGATACGAGATAATGATTCAGCAGGAAACAATGTTGGATATCGCCGACAACTCCGGTGTGAAGTCGGCACTGTGCATCAAGGTTCTGGGGAAATGTGGGTCCCGTGGGAAGTTCACGCGGCCGATGGCCGGCGTTGGGGACATCGTCTGTGTTGCGATAAAGAAGTCGTTGCCGAGTTGTCAGTTGGATGATAAGAAGGTGCATAAGTGCGTTATTATCCGAACGAAAAGCCCCGTGAGGCGTTCCGACGGAAGCTACGTGCGGTTCGATAGCAACGCGGCGGTCATGATCGACAACGACGGCAATCCGATCGGAACGAGAATTTTCGGTGCGGTGGCGCGCGAGCTTCGTGAGAAGAACTATATGAAAATCATCTCGCTGGCCGGCGAGGTCGTCTGAATGAGTGAAGGATGTCTTGAGGCCGGCCAGGCGAGACAGGCAATACGAGATACGGTATTATGGCTTTACACGTAAGAAAAGGTGACGTTGTTGAAATCATAACGGGCGACCACAAGGGAGCTACGGGCAGGGTATTGCGGGTGATCCCTGAGAAGAACAGCGTGGTGGTTCAGGGGCACAACATAGTGAAGAAACATGTTCGGCCCTCCCGCAAGAACCCCCAGGGCGGACGGATCAACGTGGAGCAGCCGATTCATATCAGCAATGTTCTGCCGGTGAATCCAAAGAGTTCTAAAGGCAGCAGGGTCCGTTTTCAGGTGGATCAGCGCGGCGGCAAGAAGCGTCTCGCGGTCGATGGTACCGAAATTGGCGTTGTGAGAAAGGCCGAATAGGTTTGTCGTTGACGACTGGTTGGCGATAGAAGCAGGTGCAAAATACGAAATGGCACGTTTGAAAGATTTGTATAACTCGAAAATAGCTCAGGAATTGACCCAGGAGTTCGGCTACAAGAATCCGATGGCTGTGCCGCGGATGAAAAAGGTCGTTATCTCGATGGGGGTGGGGCGCGCAACCCAGGACAAGAAGTTTCTGGAATTGGCCAAGAAGGACTTGACGATGATTGTCGGCCAGATGCCTGTGGCCTGCAAAGCCAAGAAGAGCGTCTCGAATTTCAAAGTCCGTGAGGGAGTGGAAACGGGCCTCAAAGTGACTGTTCGCGGCGTGAGAATGTATGAGTTCATGGATCGGCTTATCAACCTGGCGATCCCCCGCGTGAGGGACTTTCGAGGTCTGAACGATGATAGTTTTGACGGCAGGGGCAATTACTCGATGGGTCTGGCCGAACAGAGTGTCTTTCCGGAGGTCAACGCCGCAAAGATCGAGTTTCAGCAGGGAATGAACATAACATTTGTCACGACGGCACGAACCGATAAAGAGGCATTGAGACTGCTTCAGCTCTTCGGCATGCCGTTCAAGAGACGGGAATCCTGATAAAACCGGTGAATAAATAGGAGCGTGTTGATGTCAACGAAAGCGCTGGAAAACAAGGCGGAAAAGAAACAGAAATTTCGCGTCAGGCAATATACGCGATGCCAGCTTTGCGGCAGATCCAAGGCGGTCTATCGCAAATTCAAAATTTGCCGGATTTGTTTTAGAACGTTGGCGAACGAAGGGAAAATACCGGGAGTCAGAAAGGCCAGTTGGTAGAGAACGCGACGTGCAAAAGGTAAACGGTAATCGTCGCGAACGGTTCACGAGAAAACGAGATACGAGATTATGAGTTTAAGCGATCCCATAGCTGATATGCTGACGAGAATTCGCAACGCTATGCGAGTAAACAAGGCGCAGGTTCAAGTGAATGCTTCCAAAATCTGCGAGGGCATAGCCTCTGTCTTGAAAAAGGAAGGCTACATCGAGGGCTACGACCGAATCGATGACGGCCATCAGGGGATACTGAGGATCACGATGAAGTACGATCAGGACGGCCGGTCCATTATTCGCGAGATCACCAGGACAAGCAAGCCGGGCTGCCGGATTTATTCGCCCGTGGATAAGCTGCCTCGTGTTTTGGGCGGTATGGGGATTACGATTGTTTCGACGAGCAAAGGTGTAATGAGTGATAGAAACTGCCGCGAAGCCAAAGTCGGCGGCGAAATATTGTGTACGGTTAGCTGATGAGTCGGATCGGAAAAAAACCTATTGAGATTCCCAAGGGTGTGAAAGTCGAGCTCCAGGGTCAGTGTGTGACGGTTCAGGGCCCGCTCGGCCAACTTCGGTTGGATTGCCACCCGCGGATAAGAGTGCGCGTGGACGAGTCCGAGGGGAACGTCATCGTGGAAAACGAACGCCCCAAGGACAGGCAGAACAGGCAGTTGCACGGTACAATGCGTGCCCTGATCGCCAATATGGTCGCAGGCGTCAGCAAGGGCTATGAGCGGAAACTGGAGATCTACGGAACCGGTTACAACGTCAAAGAGCAGGGGGGCAAGCTGCTTCTCCAAGTGGGGTATGCCAACACGGTTGAGCGGGTCATCCCGGAGGGGGTGAAAGTCACCATCGAGGCCGCCACGACCAGGGGAAATGATGTTCCCGCGAAGTTCACGCTTTCGTCGATAGACAAGAGATTGCTGGGCCAGTTTGCCGCAGAAGTGCGCAAGAGCAGGCCGCCTGAGCCTTACAAAGGAAAAGGCATTCGCTATACGGACGAGCACGTCAGACGCAAGGCCGGCAAGGCGTTTGCCTCCGGAGGAGCATAGGAAGTTTTGACGGGGAATTAAGATTTGAAAGCTGACAAGGCAAAAAAAGCAGCGCTGAGGCGCAAGCGTCACGTGAGAAAGAAGATCTTCGGGACGCCCGAAAGACCGAGGTTGTCGGTGTTTCGCTCGAACAGACACATTTACGCGCAGATCATCGATGATACGGTGGGCGCAACGCTGGCTTCCGCGAGTACCAAGACGAAAGCCCTGGGGGACCAGCTTCCCGGTGCCGGCAACCGGAAGGCGGCCGAAGTGGTAGGGGAAGCGGTTGCAAAGCAGGCGCTCGGGGTCGGCATCAAGTGCGTTTGCTTCGAGAGAAATAGGTATAAATTTCATGGCCGGGTCAAGGCCCTTGCCGAAGGGGCAAGAAAAGCCGGGCTGGCCTTCTGAAAAGATGAACGATAAGGCTTGGAGAACAAATTGACAGCAGAACGCGCAAATCCTGTTGCGAGTATGAGCCCGGACGAAAGTACCGTACCGTTGGTTCGGACGTCGGAGGGGCCCAGATTGTCGGAGCAGGAGGAAAAGCCGTTGGAAGATACGGTCGTAAAAGTGTACCGCTGTTCCAAGGTTGTCAAAGGTGGTCGGCGATTCAGCTTTGCGGCGCTGGTTGTTGTCGGCGATCGCGCAGGCACAGTCGGTATCGGCTATGGCAAGGCGAAAGAAGTCCCGCGAGCGGTCGAGAAAGGTGTAAAAGACGCCAAGAAGGGTTTGCACAAGTTGGCCCTGTCCGGCCGAACGATTCCGCACCAAGTCAACGGCAAGTACCGAGCCACGAAGATCGTGTTGGTGCCGGCCAGTCCCGGTACCGGAGTCATTGCCGGCTCCAGCGCGCGGGCCGTGCTCGAATATGCAGGCGTGCAGGACGTCCTGACAAAAGTCTATGGAAGCACGTCCGCCAAGAACGTCGTCAAGGCGACGCTGGATGGGTTGCTGAAGTTGCGCGGCAAAGAAACAGTAGAGTCCCTTCGTGGTGTGGCGATAAACGCTTGACAAGTGCGGATAGATGATTGGGTGGTTTGAATGCTAAATCATGAAATAACTTCCATCGCAGGTGGACATAGGCGTCGTCAACGGGTTGGCCGGGGCCGGGGTAGTGGAAGCGGCAAGACCTGCGGTCGAGGCCACAAAGGCAGTGGCAGCAGGGCCGGCGCGACCTCGTTCTCGCTTTATGAGGGTGGGCAAATGCCCCTGTTTCGCCGGCTGCCTAAACGGGGTTTTAGCAATCGCACTTTCGCCGTACGGTGTCAAATAGTCAATGTCTGGCAACTGGAGAGGTTTGAGGATGGTGCCAGCGTCAGCGTCGAGCAGTTGTCTGACGCCGGCCTGATTGGCAGCACCAGCAGCAAAGTCAAGATTCTCGGCAAGGGAGACCTGACAAAGAAGCTTCAGGTCGCCGCTCACAGATTCAGTAAGAGTGCCGAACAAAAGATTACCGCTTCCGGCGGTACAACGAGGGTGATTTGAATGTCCTCGATGTGCCGGATGGCGCAAGATGGAGCGCAAGACATAGAAGACGGGACGTAAGACCATGCTTGGAACAGTAATCAACATATTCAAAGTCCAGGATCTGCGCAACAAGATAATTTTTACCTTGGCGCTGTTGATCATCTATCGGATCGGATTCCACATTCCTATTCCTGGCTTTGACCCGGGTGCGATTGAAAAAATCATGGGCGACCGGGATTCGAGCAGCCCGCTCGGCAAAGCGGCGGAGTACATGCAGATGTTTACCGGCGGGCGGCTGGATAAGAGCAGCCTGTTTGGCCTGGGCATTATGCCCTATATCACGGCGTCGATCATCCTGATGCTGTTGGGTGAGGTTGTTCCCGCGTTGAAGAAGCTGCGACAAGAGGGTCAAACGGGATACAAGAAGATCCAGGAATATACGCGCTATCTGACGGTGTTGATATGCGTTGTCCAGTCGATCATGTTCATGAAGCTGTTGGGAGCAGGAGGGCAGGGATTGACCTATCCCGGCATGGAGCGTCATGCGATGATCATGGGCGTCGTGGGTATGACGGCCGGAACCATATTCCTGATGTGGCTTGGCGAGCAGATTGACGAGTACGGCATAGGCAACGGTATCAGCCTGATCATTATGGCCGGGATTTTGGCCAGAATGCCGTGGGCGGTGTTGGACGTTTGGCAGAAGACCGATTTTACCGTCGTTGCATCGCCCGGCAGGTACGGCCCGGGAAAGATACTGTTCCTGGTAGCGGCGTTCGTTTTTGTCGTTGCCGGCGCGATACTCATCACTCAGGGTCAGCGGCGAATACCGATTCAGCAAGCCAAACAAATGCGAGGGCGGCGAATGTACGGTGGTCAGAGACATTACCTGCCGCTCCGTGTCAATCATGGCGGCGTGATGCCCATCATCTTTGCATCGAGCTTCATGATGTTCCCCCCGATTATCATCGATCAGTTGGCAAAGAGATTCCCGGAGTCGGGAATCCTCATGACCCTCAATGATGCGTTCCGGGGCGATGCCTACACGCACAATGTCTTGTACATGCTGCTGATCTTTCTATTCGCCTATTTTTGGGTCACGGTGCAGTTTCAGCCCAAGGAAATGGCCAAGAATTTGCGGGATTCCGGCAGTTTCATCCCCGGGCTTCGGCCGGGACGCAGAACCGCCGACTACCTGGAGACGGTGATGACCCGAATCACGTACTACGGGGCCGCGTTTCTGGCTATCATTGCCGTTGTGCCGTCCGTGATCGCACAATCGCTGGATATTCCCTTTGGGGTGACTGCATTCCTGGGCGGTACGGGTTTATTGATCGTCGTCAGCGTTTCGCTGGATCTTGTTCAGAAAATCGAGGCCAACCTCTTGATGCGAAGCTACGATGGTTTCAGCGGGGCTGGTAGAATCAAAGGGGCTTATGCATGAGGTTGGTCTTGTTGGGTGCGCCGGGTGCAGGTAAGGGAACGCAGTGCAAGAGCATTGTGGACCGATACGAGTTGCTTCATTTGTCCAGTGGAGACATTCTGAGGCGGGAACGAGCCGCCGGTACCGAGTTAGGGAAAAAGGCGCAGCAGTACATGGATTCGGGTGCTCTTGTGCCGGATGAGATTATCATTGAAATGATGGCCGAGGCGATAAAAAAGGCGCCCCCCGGGGGTTTCATTCTGGACGGTTTTCCCCGGACGGTGAATCAGGCCGCCGCGCTGGACCGGGCACTGGACGCAGATGGACGGAGAATTGACGCCGTCCTGAACCTGAAGATAGATGACAAGGTGGTGGCTGGGCGGATGACCGGAAGAAGAAGCTGCCCTAAATGTGGTGCGGTTTACCACGTTGAAAACCTGAAGCCGAAGAGCGATGGTCTGTGCGACCGTGACGGTACTCAGCTCGTTCAACGGCTGGATGACAGTCCGGAAGTGGTGGCGAATCGACTTGAAACCTACCACCGGCAGACAGAGCCGCTGGTGGAATATTATAAGAACAACGGCACTGTATATGACTTCGATGCTGACAGGGATCCCGATGTGGTAAGGGCTGAGATGTTCGAGACGCTGGGTGTTCTTGTCGGGACGTGAGGCGCTGAGGCTGTATCGAACGAACATCACGAGGTACGGACCACGAGACGCACGATGTAAATGGCTATTACGCTTCGCAGTCGAAGAGAAATTGAGTTATTACGCAAGGCCGGTGCCGTTGTTGCGAATGTTCTTTTAAAATTGAAGGAGTTGGCAGAGCCGGGAATCACCACGCTGGATCTGGATAAGCTGGCTTCTCAGATGGTCACGGAGGCCGGCGCAGAGGCCTTGTTCAAAGGAGTTCACAGCCCGTTGGCTCAGAACCCGTTTCCGGGTGTCATATGCACCTCGGTCAATGAACAAGTGGTCCACGGGATTCCTTCGGAGGACTCAAGGCTTGAGGACGGCGATATCCTCAGCATTGATTTCGGCGTCAGGCTGAACGGCTATTGTGCGGATGCGGCGTTGACCGTTGCGATCGGCGAAATCTCGCAAGAGAAACGCAGGCTGATGGATGTGACGCAGCACGTTCTGAACATAGCTATAGAAAAATCCGCCCCGTCGGTCAAGTGGAGCCAGGTGGCCGCCGCGATGCAGCGCTACACGGAGTCCGCGGGATTCTCGGTGGTCAGAGATTTTGTCGGGCACGGAATTGGCACGAAGATGCACGAGGACCCGCGGGTCCCCAATTTCGTGAGCAGTGAGCTGCTGGCCGAAGACGTCGTCCTGACCGAGGGAATGGTGCTGGCCGTCGAGCCGATGATTAATGCCGGCTCCAGCGGCGTACGGACTCTGGGTAATGGATGGACGGTGGTTACACGAGACGGGAAGTGCTCGGCTCATTTTGAGCATACAATTGTGATCGTGGGAAATGGTTGTGAAGTATTGACGGCAAGAGGGCAATGAGACGCGGTTTGAGAAGGTGGCCAGTCGTGAGCCGCTCGGCATGAAAATGGCAAAGAAGGACACAATAAGATTGCAAGCCAAAGTGACTGATGCTTTGCCGAATGCGATGTTTAGAGTGGAATTGGAAAACGGCCACCAGATTCTGGCCCATGTTTCGGGCAAGATGCGTATGAATTTCATTCGGATTTTGCCGGGCGATACAGTCGTCGTCGAGATGTCACCGTATGATTTGAATAGAGGCCGAATAGTACTGCGGCATTAGTTGGGCCCGGCAGCGGCGGATCGCCGGCTTGTCGGTCGCCAGTGATGGCCGGACGGTAGGTACAGTAAATGAAAGTCAGAAGTTCTGTAAAGCGTATATGTGAGAATTGCAAAATTGTCCGTCGCAGAGGCGTTGTGCGGGTTATTTGTTCGAACCCCAGGCACAAGCAGCGCCAGGGATAGTTCTTTGCGGGGAGCGGGCGTGGCGCAAGAGAAGAGACACGATAAGGAGCTAAAATGCCGCGTATAGTGGGTGTTGATATTCCCAATGACAAGTCCATCTGGATTGCGCTGACGTATATCGTCGGCATAGGCAGGCACACGTCGCAGCAGATTCTGAAGGAAGCCGGCATCGAAAAAGGCACGAAAGCCGGCAAGCTTAGCGAAGATGAGCTTAGCCATATCACGCAGATTATTGACCGCAATTATATTGTGGAAGGCCAGCTTCGCAGGCAGGTGGCGCAGAACATAGCTCGCCTGCGTGATATCACTTGTTACCGGGGCGTTCGCCACAGAAGGGGATTGCCCGTGCGCGGGCAGTGTACGCAGAGCAACGCGCGCACCCGCAAAGGGCCACGGAAGACGGTCGCCGGCAAGAAAGGCGTGAAAGAAAGCCGCTAAGAAGGCAGGCTTGTTGGATAACTTGACAATACGAGTTGCATAATGGCAAAAAAGGTAAAGCGAAAAGTCAGAAAGAACGTTGTCCGGGCGATCGTCCACATCAGGGCGACCTTCAACAACACATTGATCACGATCACCGATCTGGATGGCAACACGGTCTGCTCGAGCTCAACCGGATGCGTCGGTTTCAAAGGATCTCGCAAGAGTACGCCGTTTGCGGCGCAGCGGGCCGCACAACGCTGTGCCAGCGCCGCCATGCGCCATGGTGTGCGTGAGGTCGAAATCCGAGTCAAGGGCCCGGGGTCGGGCCGCGAATCGGCCATCTCTGCTTTGCAGCAGGCGGGCTTGCGTATCGCCTCAATCGAGGACGTCACCCCGCTGCCGCACAATGGGTGCAGACCGCCGAAACGCAGACGAGTGTAGAACCGAGACCAAGATATTTCTGGAGATGAATAAGGAAGATGGGACGTTACTTAGGTTCATCCTGTAAGAACTGCCGCCGCGAAGGCATGAAGCTCATGCTTAAGGGCATTCGATGTGAGACGGCCAAATGCCCGGTCGAGAAGAAACAACGCAATCTGGCGCCCGGCATGCACGGGTGGCGCAGGGGCAGGGCAAGTGAGTATGCCGTTCGCTTGCGGGAGAAGCAAAAGGTCAAGAGATACTACGGGCTTCTGGAGCGGCAATTCATGAGGTATTTCCACAAGGCCGAGAGAACGAAGGGCAATACCGGTGAAACGCTTCTGCAGTTGCTGGAAAGGCGTCTGGATAACGTCGTCTATAAGCTCAATTTTGCGCCGTCCCGCAAGGCGGCAAGACAGTTGATCTCGCACGGCCATATCTATGTGAACAAACGCAAGGTCGATATCAGTGACTATACGACCAAGATCGGCGACAAGATAATGGTCAAAGGGTCCGAGAGAAGCCTCAAGAGAATCAAGGAGCAGCTGGAAACGAATCCAAACTTTACCACGCAGGGCTGGTTGCAACTGGCGCGGGACAGGGCCGAAGCAACCATTGTGGCGCTGCCGACTCGAGACGACGTTCAGATTCCCGTCGAGGAGCAGTTGGTCGTGGAGTTTTGCTCGAGATAGACCCAGAACAATCTTAGGTTTTTTATACGAGGTTCTACACGCGATTCATTTTCAGCCTTGAGTCTTGAGAAGACGCAGTTAGCTCAAAGCTTATACAGGAGACCTATATGCGAGTTACATGGCGCGGTTTGGAGTTGCCCACTCGTGTCGAGCGAGACACGATGATATCGAGCGATAAGTATGGCCGGTTCTTCATAGAACCGTTCGAGCGCGGTTTCGGCACGACGATTGGTAACAGTCTGAGACGTATTCTGCTCTCCTCCCTGGAAGGCAGTGCCGTAACGAGCATCAAGATAGCGGGCGTGGACCATGAATTCAGCTCGATCAAGGGAGTGATGGAAGACGTTACAGACATCGTCTTGAACGTCAAGAGTCTTATTGTCCGGCTCCAGGACAATGGGCCCAAGACGATGACCGTTTCAGCCAACAAAGCCGGGCCTGTGACGGCCGCGGACATTGTCGGCGACCCGGCCATCGAAGTCATAAATAAAAACCTGGTGCTGGCTACGTTGACAGAAGCCGTCGATTTCAAAATGGAAATGGTCGTTGAGAACGGTCGCGGCTATGTACCGGCTTCCGAGCGCGTCGCTGACGCCGACAGGTTCGACCAAGAGGTCGGAACAATCATGCTCGATGCCGTCTATTCGCCGGTCACAAGAGTGCGCTACGTAACGGAAGACACCCGCGTCGGCCAGCGGACCAACTATGACAAGCTGATTCTGGAGATTTGGACCAACGGAACGGTCTCGCCGGAGATGGCGCTCGTGGAGTCGGCCAAGATATTGCGCAAGCACGTCAATCCGTTCGTGCAGTATTTCGAGCTCGGCGACGAGACGGTCACACCTTCCCAGATTGCGGAGACGCCCCCGACGGAACAAGCCGTGGATGAGGAATTGGCCCAGAAGCTGAACGTGCCGGTTCAGGAATTGGAGCTTTCGGTAAGGGCAAGCAACTGCCTCGAGTCGGCAAAAATTGAGACCGTCGGGCAGTTGGTGAAAATGACAGATGCTGATTTGCTGAAGATTCGCAGTTTCGGAAAGACTTCTCTGCGCGAAGTCAAGAGAAAGCTGGCCGATATTGGCCTGTCATTGGGTATCGAAGATGTGCAGACATAAGAGGAGCTTGTAAATATGCGCCATAGGGTAGCAGGGCGTCAGTTGAGTCGAACGAAAGAGCATCGTCTGGCCATGCGGCGAAATCTGGTGGCTTCGCTTTTCCAGCACGAAACGATTTCGACCACAATAGAAAAGGCGAAAGAGGTCAAACCCTTTGCCGAGAAGTTGATTACGACGGCCAAGAAAGGCACGCTGGCGGCCAGACGTCAGGCCATTGCGATGCTCGGAAATCGCGATATCATAGACTACGAAGACGGGCAGCGCGTCCGGAAGGGCACGGTCATCGGGAAATTATTCAGCGAGCTGGGGCCCAGGTACCTCGACAGGCCCGGCGGTTATACTCGAATAATCAGATTATCTTTGAGAAGGTTGGGTGATAACGGCCAGCTCGTTCTGCTTCAGCTCGTCGGCGCCGACGAGAGTCCGAAGAAGCAGGCCAAGAAACGCTCTCGCAAGAAGGCAAAGGAGGAGCCCGTAGTGGTCCAGCAGGTTGCCCAGGACCAGGCGACTGCCGGCGCCGAGGAAATTGCAGAGACGGCCGAGTCCGAACAAGCTGCTGAAACGCAGGAGTCCGAAGGGCAAGGCGGCCGAGAGCAGTAACCTTTGTTTTGCAGGACAGCCTACGATGAGTGCGGATGGTTGCCTCTTTTGCAGAATAGTGGCGGGACAAGTACCGGTTGCGAAGATCTACGAGGACGACGTTGTTTTTGCTTTCCTTGATATCGGTCCCGTGAGCGATGGGCACACGCTGGTCATTCCTAAGCAGCACTTTGAGAAGTTGCACGATTGCCCTGACGACCTTCTTGGGCAGCTCTGTTCGCGTCTCGGCAAGCTTGCCGGGGCCGTTGCCGCAGCCATGAATTCCGACGGCTACAACCTGCTGTGCAACAACGGCAGGGCGGCCGGCCAGTTGGTCGAGCACCTGCATTTTCACATTATCCCTCGCAGTGCCGGGGACGGCGTGTTTAACCGCTGGCCCGCGTACAAGTATGAAGATGGCAAAGCCGGCGAGGTTGCCGAGAAAATTCGGCGGAATTTATAATTTTTCGGTATTTTTCTTGATTGCAGATACCTCTTGTGGTATTTTTTTGTCGTGACGATTCCGAGTCTCGGGGCCTTTTTGGGCGCCCAATCGTATAGTGTTATAGGTGAACGAGTGATCGCGGGGTAGAGCAGTCTGGTAGCTCGTCGGGCCCATAACCCGGAGGTCGCAGGTTCGAATCCTGCCCCCGCTATTGGGACATAGAGATAACTTCTTTAATGGCAAGGAGTTATCTCTTTTTTTGCGCTGAGTTTCTTGACCCGATATGAACCTCCGACCCACTATTCAAATCCCAATTCTTCTGGACATGAACAGTCAAAGAGCAATTATTGGAATTACGCTGTTTTTCAGTGGTCCGACGCCCGCTTGACAAGCGCACCCGTTCCCGCTTGACAAACATAGACAGCCCGATAATTCAGTAAGAACAACTGCTGAACCATCTGGTGGATTTTACCGGCGTAATCGCCGGAAAGTCACCGGCAACGTTCTTTTCACCCCTTCCTCTAATTGCTGAATCTACAAGTCCCCTTAATGTGGTGGGATCGAGACGTCCTGATTCCAACTTCAGGTTATTGCAGTTCGAGGGAGATTTTGATATTATTATGCAATTGAAAGGCTTGGTTGTGATTCGATTCCTGCATACGAGCGACTGGCAGTTGGGAATGACCCGCCACTTCCTTGCGGAAGGCGCACAGGAACGCTACAGCCAGTCGCGGTTCGATGCTATTCGCACCATGGGCCGCAATGCCAGGGACGCAAAATGCCAGTTCATGCTGGTGTGCGGCGACGCTTTTGAGTCCAACCAGGTGGACCGGAAGACCATTGCCCGCACTCTGGAGGCGCTCAAAGACGTGCCCGTTCCTGTGTTCATTCTTCCGGGTAACCATGACCCTTTGAACGCGGCTTCCGTATATCGTTCGAGCACCTTCATCGAGCGGAAGCCCCCGCAGGTGCAGGTGATTGAGACCGCCGCACCCATCAAGGTCGCAGAGGGCGTCGAACTGGTGGGCGCGCCGTGGATGTCGAAGCGGCCGGTCGCCAATCCCATTGAGGACGCAATCAACGCCCTTGCGCCTGCGGACGTAGGAGTGACCCGCATTTGCATGGGGCACGGTGCCGTCGATACGCTTACGCCAGACCGGGAGTCCGCCGGGATCATTTCGGTTGCCGCGCTCGAACGCGCCCTCGCTGAAGGGAAGATGCACTTTGTGGCGCTTGGCGACCGGCATTCTCTGACCAAGGTCGGTGGTGGCGACCGTATCTGGTATTCTGGGACGCCCGAGAGCACAGATTTCCGGGAGACACAATCCGGCTATGCCCACATCGTGGAAATTGGCGACGGTAGCGTGACCACCAAGCCAGTTCAGATCGGCCAGTGGCGATTCATCGATCGCGAACGGGTTGACCTCAACACCGCCGACGATGAGGAAGCCTTACGGAAGTCACTTGAGGAAATCGAGAACAAGGACCGCACGGTCGTTCGGTTGAACCTCGTTGGCTCGCTTTCTCTGACATTGAGCGGCGCTCTTCAGAGTCACCTTCTCGCCGCGAAGGACGTGTTCGGTGCCTTCGATGTTCGGGACGATGCACTTCTCGTGCTGCCGGACGATACGGATTTTGCCAACCTTGGATTCTCTGGCTTCGCCGACGGAACGGTCCAGCGGCTACGAAGCAAGATCGCGGAAGATGGGGATGAGAGCACGGTGGCCCGCGAAGCTCTGATGCTTCTGCTGCGGCTGGCAAAGGGGGCGGCATGAAATTCATTCGTCTTCGAGTCGCCAATTATCGAGGCATTGTTGCCGCCGAAGTAAAGTTCGGTCCCGCTGGTATTACGCTCGTGCAGGGCCCGAATGAAGCCGGGAAGACCAGTCTTGGCGAAGCCATCGGGCTTCTCTTCGAGTACTTGGATTCAAGCAAGCATCGGAATATCGAAGCCATCAAGCCGGTCCATAGGGACGAAGGACCGGAAATCGAACTGCAGGCGGAAAGCGGTCCCTATGCATTCACCTACCTCAAGCGGTTCCTCAAGAGAACAGAAACCAAACTCACCATCAGCAAACCCAAGCCCGAAAACCACACAGGCCGCGAAGCACACGAACGCGCCGAGGCCATCCTCCGCGAGACTCTCGACATTGACCTCTGGAAGGCACTGACCATTCAACAAGGCGACGCCATCCACCAACCCGACCTGACGAGGCAGACTTCGCTCTCGGCCGCTCTTGATAAGGCGGCTGGTGGCCGTCCCGCCGATCCTCGCGAAGAAGGCCTTTTCGACAAAGTAAAGGAGGAATACCTTTGTTATTACACTGAACGCGGCACGGAGCGAAAAGAACTCGCAGAAGCCCGCAAGACGCAGACGGACGTCGAAGCGGAAGTTGCCCGTATCGAGCAGGCAATCCACGACCTTGACCAAGACATCGACCGCGCTGCCGCTCTTCAGCGGGAACTGGGCCAACTGAAGAAGCAGAAAGACGAACTGACGAAGGCAGTGACTGCCCACGCAGCTTCACTTGAGGAAATTGACACTCTGGAGAACGCCCTTTCGGTGGCTCGATTGAAGCTGGAGTCGGCGCAGAAATCAGAGCAAGCCGCACGCAGAGACAAGGAAGCACGCCAGGGTCTCATTGATGCGGTTGCCGAAGCCGCCAAGTCGCATGCCGATATCGAGGAGTCCGGCGTCATGTCGCTCTCGGCGTTGAATCAGGCCGAGGCCAAGTTCAAGGAAGCGCAGGCGGCTTACAATGAAGGCGACCGCAAGAGGAAAGCAGCGGATGCCATTGCCGCTCTCCGACGCGCCGATTTCGACTACTACAACAACAAACTGCATCTCGAACAGCTCAGGGAACGCAAGGAACGCATTGACCAAGCCAGGAAGAACGCTGCTCAAGCGGAGGCGCTGCTGGCTCAAAACAAGGTGGACTCCCGCGCATTGAAGTCAGTCCAGGACGCCGAACGTGCCTTGCTGACCGCCAATGCGCAATTGCAGACCGGTGCGCCGAGTGTCATCCTTCGCGGCCTAGCTGATTGCCGACTGGACGTTGACGATGCCGAGGTCAACCTCTGCAAGGGGGAAGTTAGGACGATCTCTGTCGCGGACAGATCCCGGTTGACGATACCCGGCGCATTGGACATCGAGATCACGGCCGGTTTCAGTGCCGAGGGACTGTCCAGGAAGGTCGATGAGACGCGTCGAGTTTTGGATGATGCCTGCGCGAAAGCGGGTGTTTCCAGTTCTGATGAGGCGCGGAATGCATTTGAAGATCGCCGCGAAGCAATCCGGCATGTGGAATCCAAATCGCGGGTGGAAAAGGCTGATCTGCGCGATTTGACCTATGAGGAACTGGACAACAAGCTGCTTGGCCTTCAGCAAACAGTGCCCGGCTATCTTGCCAAGCGTGCCGCTGAACCCGCCATTTGTCCTGACTTGGACTCTGCGAAAAAGGAGCGGGCCAGTGCCGAGGCGTTACTACAGGAGACGGGGGGCGAGTGGGAATCGGGGCGCGAGTCTTTTGACGCCGCACGAAGCGTGCGGGATGGGTTGAAGACCAAGCATCATGAATCACGAGTCCAACTCGACCTATTGTCCAAAGGTCTCAACCAAGCACGCGAAAACCTCGACCGGGCCAGAAAGAACGTTCCCGACGATGCGATAGAGACAGTTTTGGCAAACGCGGTCCAGGCTGTGGCTTCCGAAGATGCCAACGTTCACACTGCCGAGACATCGCTGAAGGCAAAGAACCCCGAGCGGGCGAAAGCACTGGCCGAGACGGCGAAGGGTTCGCTGCAAACGACACTGAATCGCCGGACTGCTGCTCAAACGGAACTGACCGAGGTGCAAACGCGGCTCAAAATCCATGGGGAGGAAGGGCTTCACGAGAAACTGCACACAGCCCAGACCAGTCTTGAGCGTCTTGGGGCGGACAACAAATCTCTGTTTCATCGGGCGTCCTCGGCCAAATACCTCTTTGAAACCATGCGAGAAGAGCGAGATAGAGCGCGGCGGGCATATGTTGCTCCGCTCAAGGAGAAGATCGAACAACTTGGCCGTTTGGTTTTCGATGACTCTTTTCAGGTGGACATCAGCGATGAACTGCAAATCGTCAGCCGGACGGTCAGGAGTGTTACGGTGCCATTTGATTCGTTGAGCGGCGGTACAAAGGAACAGCTTTCACTGATTTTCCGATCAGCCTGCTCGATGATCGTCTCCAAGGATGGTGGAACGCCGCTCATCCTGGATGACGCGTTGGGCTCTACCGACCCGGACCGGTTGCGCCTCATGGGAGCCGTGCTGGCCAAGGCCGCCAAGGACTGCCAGATCGTGATCTTCACGTGTGTGCCCGACCGCTATGGCAACATTGGCGAGGCAGCCGTAGTTTCGTTGCGATGAGCCGGGGTTCACGTGGACGCCAGTTCGGCAAAGGTTTTGAGTTGCTGGTGCGCGTCATCAAACTTCATGCTGCCAAGATACTATAATCAGCCGTATGCAGCAAGCTTACATAAGTCCTTCAATGACAACTATGACGAGGTTTTTCGGGTGGACAACGGGTATGAGAAGGGCCATAAACGAGCAATGGCGGCGCTGGAGAAGTTAGGGTTGAAATTAGAAGGCCCATAGGACCTTAAAACTTAAGTGACTTGAAGTGGGCCTTTCTGAAGTCGGAAACTGTTTTTATCGACAATTTGGTCTTAAGGCGATACTCTCTGAGTATTCTATTTCCTTCAACTATGAGGTTGCGATCTTGTGTAATCATGGTGTCACATTGTTTATATACAGCAGCTATAATGGCCGACGATAGGTGTATGACGTCCGGAGCTGTCAGGTTTGAACCAAAGCTTATTTTCTGTGCGAGACCCCACGCCTCAGAATCAGTTATGAAATCGTAGAACTCAATCTGTTTATACCGGGAGACAAAATCGGCGAACCAATTGTGAGCATCAATCAGTTGCGACTCATTTAAGTCTGTGTTTCTTACGTTCGACAATACCTTTCTTGCTTCCCACTTTCTATTAACAAGCTTGTCGATGACGTAAAGACTTTGCTTCTTATAATCAGCCATTTCCATTGCCATGAATGATGCACTGATACATTTCCATCCCCGCTCCTTTATTCTATCAAGAACGGCTATTGTTTCCTTATTGCGCTGAGTTGCATAGTCTAATGCGACGTTCGTATCTATATATATAGATCTACTTTTACTTTTTCTTTTTGACACTAAATTTAACTCTCACTGGCTTGGTTACTTTCTTTGTGGCAGTAAAGGAAATCGTTTTGCCCTTCTTAGTCTTGAATTTTACCCTTACAGGTTTTGAAATCTTTTTCTTCGCTATGAATGAAACTGTCCTACGTCGTGATTTTGCCATATTTACGTGTCTTGCTCAAAAATTCGAACTTGTTTAATTTCAATGACTTATATAAGCTCCCTGAATGAATATCAAAAGCTGATTTTACGGGAATATTCGGGAGAAATCAATATTGAAAATCCTTGCTAAACTCATCTTTGAACTGTTCAGGCTCTCATATTCAGGAGCAAACAAGACATAATTCTTGAAAAC
>DATKWR010000698.1:0-5364 GCA_035529475.1 Sedimentisphaerales bacterium
ACTCCGTGGGCCAGGTGGGATGCTCCATAAACCACTCGATGGTCTGCTTGGCCATGGCGTATTCACGGTCCACGCCATAGTGACTGAGTTGGTTGATGTAGGCGTCCGCCTCATAGGGAATACGCTCGCGGTCCCCGTCGATATAGAGCCCCGTAAAGGAGGTGGCCTTCATGCTGTACTTACAGAGATCCCAGACTTGATTTAGGATCGGATCCGAACTGGTAAAGCCACTCTGGTCGTCTTCGAAGTAGTGGAAGAATGCCTTTTGGCGCAGATCATTTGGCTTTAGTTCCTGGTGGGCGTTCTCGATCTCCGCATAGCGGAACGGCGCGACGACGCCAAAGGACTCGGGTAAAGGCACGGCCAGATGATTGGTGTTGCGCTCGTCACGAGGCAGTTCCAGGGTATAGTGGGTCTCGGCAGGCGACACCTTGAGCGGTACTTCGTAAAACCGGATGGTTCCACCTGGTTTTCGGTCGATCTTGCCGTCTTTGAGTTTCTCACCGATGCGTACCGTCAGGATATCCGGAGTGTCTGTTTGGTATGTCAGTTCCAAGGTGCCGAAGGCGTCCTTGCCAAAATCGGCGAAGTAACTCCCTGTGCCGGTCTTTGTGAATGCGATCGGCGCAATTCTTGCGATCTGGAAGGCGTTCTTGGTGGACACGGTCCCATTAAAGCCACCAGTCTTAAAACTCTGTACGGCTGAATAGTCGGAGAGCCGGTTGTCTTGGTCCCAGATACGAACTTTCCAGCAGTAAGTGCTATGGGGTTCCAAAGGGCCGCCACTATGCTCTATGTTGGCCGATTGGCTGCCCCGGACCTGGCCGCTGTCCCAGACATCACCGATGTTTTGGTCGATCTTTTCCCGGCTGGAGGCCACCAGGACTTGATAACCTTTCTGGAACACCGCCTCCTGGGGGACAATCCAACTGTATTCGGGTCGCTGGTCCACAATGGTCACGCCCGAAGGCTCCCGTATGAAATCCACCATCAAGCCGCTGGGCACGCCGGAATACGGATCCGCATAGCGTTGGATCAATTCATCGCACGTGTTACGCAGGGCCGCCAGAGTGTCCTGGCACTGACGGTCCTGGGCCAGATTCTCGATCTCCTGCGGGTCGTCGTCCAGGCTGTAGAGGGCCTCTGCGGATATGTCGTTTACGTAGCGGAAGTACTTCCATTCGGCAGTGCGTACGCCTTCACTGGGTGGAATCCTGTCAAACTCCCAGAGATGTTCGACCAGTACCGCGTCACGCTTCAGGGAGTCTTGCTGGCCTGAGACAATGGATACCAGGCTCGTTCCGTGATAGGTCTCTGGTACGTCAACGCGGGCCAGATCGAGAATCGTCGCCGGCACATCGATGTTCAGCACCATGTCCTTTGTATCCCGATGCTCTTTGTTCCGGGGATCGTAAATGATCAAAGGCACACGGATGGAATTGTCATACATCAGCCACTTGCCGGCCAACTGACGCTCGCCGAGGAAATAGCCGTTGTCCCCCATCAGGATAATCACGGTGTTCTTATCCAGGCCCTTCTCCTTGAGCTTGGCACGTATCTTACCGATCTCCAGGTCAATACCTCGGATCATGCGGTAGTAGCCCTTGACGCTGTGCTGGTACTTTTCCGGCGTGTCAAAACGCCAATACCAACGGGTCCGGTTAAAGCCCTCGCGTACGGGCTCGGGCAATTCGTTGAAGTAGGCATCTTCGGCCAGCTTAGGGCCGGGCATGGTCATGTCTTGGTACAAAGAGTCAGTTTGTTCCTGCCAGAAATACTGTTCCTCTGCGCTGTCGTGGGCATGGGGGGCGCTGAAGCTCAGGGACAGGCAAAACGGTTTGTCCTCGGGTGCCTTCGCAATGAAGTCCAGGGCCTTTTCACCGGTATAGCGCGTCAGATGGACCGTCTCGCCGTTCAGTGTCTTGTAGTAGTAGCCGCGACGGTCCGGGTACTGGTTGTTACGGTCGTAGACTTCAACCTCATCAAACAGCGTTTCTGTGCCCCGATAGTCCACCCCAAATTTGCCGAAGAAGCCGGTGTAGTACCCCGCTTTTCTGAGGAGCTTGGGATAAGAATTCGCCATGTATTCGTCACGAATGGGCCCGGTTTGGAAGGTGTATCGGTGTGTGCGCTCGTATAATCCCGTGAAGAGACTGGCCCGGCTGGCCGAACAGATCGGGGTAGTGGCCATGGCGTGGCTGAAATACGTGCCCTGCTGCGCCAAAGTGTCCATCTCAGGCGTCTGTATGATCTTATTGCCAGCGTAGCCCAAAGCATCCCAGCGTTGGTCATCGGTAAGGATAAAGATGATGTTCGGACGCTTCGTATCCTTATTGTCTGGTTTTACCCTCTGCGCCCAGGTCGGAGAATCCAGGCATAAGATCGTCTGCAGTGCAAGCAGTACACAGGTATGTCGATATAATGCGTTCACCATATCCCCTTTTCTCGAACCAGGTTCTGGCAGCAAAGTACACACAGAATCGTAGATCTGCCTACGATGTCGATCATATAGTTTTGGCTGACATTCTTGCTTGCATTTTATTTATCTCGAACCCCACAGTCCACTGCAAATCGGTATTTCGATAGACTCCACTCATGCAATTAGATGGGACGAGCAGAATAGCCTTGGCGGAAACCTGATAATCCATCACAGGTAAAGGAGCCGAATTGACGTCGATCGGAGTTCCTGATCCATAGTCCAGCGTGCAGGCGGATTCCTCCTGATCATAAACCGTTGCCATCCACGATGGTATTACTAAACAGTGTCACTTAAGCGGCATAGGCTGAGATGCCAACAACACTCGAAATGGGCTCGATACCGCAGTCTCGAGCTCATTCCAAGAACCGTTTCACTTATGGCACAAGCACAACACGAATCTCATCGACCCAGATGGTGCCCATACCGCCGGCTGCGGGATGGGTACGATTGCCCACACCCAGGTACAGGTTGGTGATACCAGACAGGTTGACACCCGTTAAATCGCCAAAGGGGATGGTCCACGGATGCCAGATAGGATCCATCAGGTCGGTGGCCGGCCCCGGCCAGACGATGATCGCCTGTTGGCCGGTATTGTCCTCGACGACGACATACACGCTATCCGTAGTTGTCGGTACCACCTTGAGCATGCTGGCGACCTCGTCGTCCGTGTAAGTATCCCCACGCCAGGCCAAGAACAAGGCATTGGCACCACCGGCCGTCCAGTCCTGCTCCTCGGACGGGATCGCACGCGTGACCTCGGAGAAGAGCGTATTGGGTGTAAAGCCGTTGCCATACGCACCGGTGTTGTTGAACTGGATCGGCATGGACTGCTTGCTGCCGTCATACGCTACACCCAGATCCACATACGGCGGATACAGGGCCCCGGCCACGGAACCGTTGATCACGACCTCGCTCGCCTGAGAAGCAGCGTAACCGTCGTCCCAGGTCATCCAGATCGGGTTATCCTCATCGGTCAGGCCGTAACTCTCAAAGTCGTCAACCGAGCGATACGCCCTGGTCGTAAACTCCCAGGTCTCGCCTTCCCAAACAGGCGCAGTGCCGCTCTCATTGACTTCGTCAACGCGCCAGTAGAAGACCTGGCCCAGGCCCATGTCGAAGGCCGCAGTATCGAACCGGGACATATCCACAGTGTCTACCAGCGGCAGGTGTGCCGCGTCCGTCCCAAAGTACACCGCGTGCCGGGCCGCTTCACGGCCGGTACGCCAGGTCAGCACTACGCCCGGATCGATGTCCACGCTGCCGGAGGCCGGGCGTTCGTTAAAGGCCTGGACGGGCACATAGGAGAAGCGAACTTCACTGAGACTGTACTGGGTTAGGATGTTCCCCCAGTTACTGTGGATGTTGAGACGTACAAACCTGGCCAGCCCCCCCGTAAGATCCAGGGGAGGATTGGCCGCGTAGCCCACCTGTCCGGGGCCCTGCGCCACGACGAAATCACCGAGCGCGGTCCAGGTGTCTCCGTCGAGAGAGGTTTCAATGGTGATGTCCTTCACGCCAATGCCGAGGGCGGCTTCGCCATACGCGTTGGCATTCCAGATGAGCAGTTCGTGCAGCTTGTAGATCCCGTCGAACTCATACCAGATGGCCGGTGCAGAATCGCCGATCATGCTCGACCACATGTCCGTAGCCGTAGCGGAATGTAGATTGTCATCATCCAAACCCGAACCGTCGATAGTTTTGAGTGGGCCGGCCGTCTCTGCCACCGAACTCGAGGCCGTGGCAGCAATAGGGATCAGGGTAAAGGCGTAAGGCTCGACCGTGAATTGCCAGACATTCCCTTTCCAGGGACTGCTGGGATTTGTGTTATTGACTTCATCGACACGCCAATAATAGGTCGTACCAAAATCAAGTCTATCCAGTGACAGGGAGTTGACATCCAATCCCGCATATACCGAAACACCCAGGGGATTGGCCGTATCGGCATCATTAACATCATTGAAGCTCTTGCCTATGTACACGTCATGCGTTTGTGCTAATTCACCCGGGGTCCAACTGAGTTGCGCGCCGTCACGTGGCACATCCGTTGCTTTATTCGCAGGACCGGGGCGCGCGGCAAGCCCTTCCGTTTTCTTCAGACCGGACATAGCCGACAGTATCTCCTCCGGAGAAAGGGCCCGATTGAAAATGGCGACCTCATCCATTAGCCCATTGATCGGCCGACCGTGATGGCCCTCGCCTATCCATACTACGCGACTGCCGGTGTTGACAGCCACATTGCCTGACGCACCCACGCCGTCCGGTTGTCCATCGACATACTGGGTGATATCCAACGATGTCGGGGCACCGCCGCTCTCCAAAACCGAGGCGATATGGTGCCACTCATCGTCGATCAAAGCAGTGGTACCTGTAAGATAACCGCCGCCCGGTTCCGTACGTAGCCTTCCTGCACCGGCATCAAGACGAATGATATATTTCACGCCGGTGCCATTCACTCCCCACGACAGAAAATCGCACCTCGCGCCGGTTTTGATCCAGGCCATGACCGTACGATCGGCCGTGCCCGTGATTCCCTCATAGGCGTCCATAACCACGTGTTCGCTACTGACACCATTAAACTGTAACGCCGTGCCAAAAATCCCTTCGACCCATTGCAGATTACCTGAGAAGGTGCCGTTGTTCCCATTGCCGCTGGAATCGGTCGCCGCCGTACCGGTTCCCTCGTCAAAGGCCCAAAAGGCATCCAGACCTGCTGGCACAGCCACGACTGGATAAGCCAAGACTCCCAGGATCAGGACCGTGGCCCAGATCAATCGATTTGTCGTTAACATGTTACACCTCCAACGATACATTACCTTAACATCCCCCATCAACAGTCGATCTGCCCCCCTTTTTGGGTCCAGTGTCTATGAGAGGATTCCCCAGTC
>DATKWR010000699.1:0-9370 GCA_035529475.1 Sedimentisphaerales bacterium
TTCGCGTTCGTCCGGGAAGTCAGGCGAGCGGGAGACGTCAAGGATAAGAGACTGGCCCGGCAACTTGACAAGCTGTACTATGCCTATCTGCAAAACCAGATCGAGCCGGAGCTTCTAAAGCAGATCGTCGATCTGGACACAAAGATCCAGGGGCAATACAACAACTTTCGCGCTACCGTGGACGGCGTGACCGTCACCATGAGTGACATCTACACGATTCTGACAACCGAAAAGGACTGCCGCAAAAGAGAATCGACCTGGAGAGCAAGCAAGCAGGTCGGGGACGCTATCGCCGACGACCTGATCCGGCTGGTGAGGCTGCGCAACCAGGCGGCCCGAAAGGTTGGGTTTGAGAACTACCACACGCTTTCTATCGTCACCGGCGAGCAGAGCGTGGAAGAGCTGGACCGGATTTTCGATGAGCTTTGCAGGCTGACCGATGAACCGTTCGCCCGGATGAAGAAAGAGCTGGACCGCCGACTGGCCGATAGCTATGGCATCAGCCCAAAGGACCTGCTGCCCTGGCATTATCACGATCCCTTCTTCCAAAGAACGCCCCTGGTATATGACCAGGACCTCGATCTGTATTACAGGAACCGGGACGTCAAAGAGCTGGCGGAACGATACTACGCAGGCGTCGGGCTGCCCGTCGATGATATTCTCGCCCGAAGCGACCTGTACGACCGTGAAGGCAAATACCCGCACGCATTCAGCCACGATGTCGATCGCAGCGGAGACGTTCGCATCTTGTGCAACCTCCAGAATACCGAGCGATGGATGGAAACCATCCTGCACGAATTAGGCCACGCCATTTACAGTAAGTACCACGACCGTGAAGAGCCCTGGCTGCTCAGAGAACCGGCCCATAGCTTTACCACAGAGGCAGTCGCGATGTTTTTCGGTCGCATGAGCCGCAATCCCGCCTGGATGCAGGAAATGCTGGGTCTGTCGGCAGAAGAACGAAGCGGGATAGAAGAAGTCAGCAGAAAGTACATGCAGTTTCAGCAGGTGCTCTTTGCCCGATGGGCCATGGTCATGTACAGCTTCGAGAAACAGCTCTACGCCGATCCCGACCAGGATCTGAACAATCTGTGGTGGGAACTTGTCGAGAAATACCAACTTATCAAGAGACCACCCGGCCTCGTTGACGCAGGCTGGGCCTCCAAGCTGCATTTCACCACGGCCCCCTGCTACTACCATAACTACATGCTGGGCGAACTGCTGGCCTCTCAACTGCATCACCATATTGTTCATGACGTCTTTCGGCTCACATCGGATCAGGACGCCAGCTACGTGGGCGATGACCGTCTCGGACGGTATCTTCGGGAGAAGGTCTTTGGCCCCGGGGCCCTTTGCCCCTGGAACGAAATGATCGAGCGAGCCACCGGCGAACCGCTGACGGCGAAATATTTTGCTCGCCAATTTGTCCAGCAGCCCCTATAATCTTGTCACTATGAGCACTTGGTCTTCTGTGGCTATACGGGGATGACGGACAAATGATTTACCTAATCGCGATACTCGCCTATTTGTTTGCCCTTGTCGGCATCGGCATCTACAAATCCCGCCAGGTACGGACGGCGGCGGATTTCTCCGTGGCCGGCAGGACGCTTTCGCCCTGGATTCTGGTCTGCACGATGCTCGCCTGTTGGATTGGCACCGGCTCGATTGTCGGAAATGCCGGAAAAACCTACGAAACGGGATTAGCGGCTCTTATTCTGCCGGTGGGCAGCGTTATCGGCATGATTCTGCTGACCCGGATCGCCGGCAGAGCACGCAGCTACGAAGTGTATTCCGTCCCCGAAATCATTGGAAACCGCTACGGCCAGCTTGCCCGCTTCCTGGCCGTAGTCGCACTCGTAACCGCCTACATGGTGATTGTCAGCTACCAGTTCAATGCCGGCGGCATGGTCATAGAGGTGATCCTGGCCGACGAAACCGGCAAATCCCTCTTGTCTGCGGGAACCGCCACGGTCATCGCCGCGGTCTTTATCATCACCTACACGATCCTGGCCGGGCTGATGAGTGTGGCGTACGCCGACATAGTTACCGGGATCATTATCACAGTTACGCTGATCGTCGCCTTGCCGGTCGTGTGGTTCAAGGCCGGCGGATGGACCGGCATGGAAATGGCCTTCGCCGGCATGGGCAAACCGGAGCACATGCAGTTCTGGGGTGTTTATTCCAGAACCGAGATCATTAATTACTGTCTGCCGGTATTTCTGCTGATTATGGGTGACGCCAACCAGTATCAGCGGTTCTTTGCGAGCAGGGACGCCGGGGGCGCCAAGAAGGCTGTCACGTTCATGATTCTGGCCGTGCTGGTGGTCGAAAGTCTCATCATCCTGGAAGCATGGGTGTGCTCGAGTATGATACCGAGCGCCGAGCATGGCAAATACGTGCTCATCTACGCAGCAAAGCACTTTATGCCGCCCGTTCTGGGCACGGCATTTATGATTACCGTCGTTGGTATCATCGTCTCGACAGCCGATTCTTTTCTGCTGGTGCCGTCCACGTGCTTCATTCGCGACATCTACCTGAATTACATCAATCCTAAAGCCTCCGAGAAAAGGACTATTTTGCTCAGCAGAATCATGGTTCTGACCTTCGGCGTCATTGCGTGGCTCGTTTCGCTTCTGTTTGCCGAATCCACGACAGTTTTCAAAAAAGCGCTTACGGCTTTCACCATTTACGGTTCTGCCATCACACCGTGCTTGGTCGCAGCGCTCTTCTGGAAAAGGGCGACCAGACATGGAGCCATCGCGTCGATTGTTTCGGGGATGGTTGTAGCTCTGGTTTGGGAGAACCTGTCATTTATCAGGAGCCTGCCCGCTCACCTGTCCGAGCTGGACGCGGTGTTACCCGCCATCACGGCTTCTGTTGTTGCTCTGATACTGGTGAGCCTGGCAACTGGAAGGCGGCAGACAATTCAGAAGGGCTAATGATGTTTTCCGCAGAAGTGTATCTCGAAAGAAGAAAACGTTTGAAGCAGCAGGTGGAAAGCGGCCTGATTCTTCTGCTGGGCAACAAAGAAAGCCCCATGAACTATCCGGATAATCCGTACCCTTTCCGGCAGGACAGCTCTTTTCTTTATTTCTTCGGGCTTGATTTTCCGGGCCTGGCCGCTGTGATAGACGCGGATGAAGGAACCGAGTGTGTCTTTGGCAACGACCCTACGGTTGACGATATCGTCTGGACCGGACCCCAGCCTTCCCTGCAAGAGAAGTGCCGAAGAATCGGCATTTCCCAGATTGCCTCCCATGACCGGCTGGCGGTACTATTGAAGAAGGCATCAGAGCACGGCAGAAAAATCCACTTCCTTCCGCAATATCGCGCTGATAACGTCACCCAGATGGAACAATTGCTGGGACTGCACCGTACCGTGGTTCAGGACTATGTCTCCGAAACGCTGATAAAAGCGGTGGTGGCCCAGCGGGCCATCAAGACGGCTGAAGAAATCGAGCAGATCGAAGCCGCCCTGGATATCTCCTGCGAGATGCAGACGACCGCGATGAAGATGTCCAGGCCCGGCGTGTACGAGAGGCAAGTCGCCGGCGCGATGGAGGGCATTGTCGTCTCTCGCGGGGGACGGCTGGCCTTTCCCACGATCTTCTCCATCCATGGCGAGACCCTTCACAACCATTGCCACGAGAATCAGATGAAAGACGGTGACATCGCGGTAAATGATTCCGGCGCTGAATCGCCTCTTCACTATGCCAGCGATGTTACCCGGACTATCCCCGTGAGCGGCAAATTCTCCAACAAGCAAAAAGAAATATACACGATTGTCCTGGATGCTCAGGAAGAAGCCATTGAAGCGGTGAGGCCCGGGGTCGAATTCAGGGACATTCACCGGCTCGCCTGCACGGTTCTCGCCCGCGGGCTGAGAGACCTGGGGATCATGCGAAGCGACGTGGACGAAGCCGTCCAGGCCGGAGCCCACACGCTGTTTTTTCAGTGCGGCCTGGGCCACATGATGGGCCTTGACGTCCACGACATGGAAGGTCTCGGCGAAGACTACGTCGGTTATACCCAAACCGTCAAGCGCAATCACGAGTTTGGCTGGCGTTCTTTGAGACTGGCCAGGGCGTTGGAACCGGGCTTTGTTGTCACCGTGGAACCGGGCCTTTACTTCATTCCCGAACTCATCGACCGCTGGAGAGCCGAACGCAAGTGCGCGCAACACATCGATTACGATGCACTGGAGAAATACCGAGACTTCGGTGGCGTCCGCATTGAAGACGATGTCCTCGTGACGGAACAAACCTGTCGCATGCTGGGCGAACCGATACCCAGGACCATTGCGGAAGTCGAGGCGGCGTGCCAGTGTCCTTGAGAAACCTGGCTACTTCACATTCGCCTTGTACTTCTCCCAGTAGTCGGGGAAGAATTCTTTTGCCTTGACTTCAAGCTCCTGGTCGCTGATGGTCGTCAGACGGCTCTCGACGTCGTATTGATCGATGACCCATCGGGCCAGCTTATGGATCCTGATCTTGTTTATGCGGTCGTCGCCCTTTAATCCGAAGAATTCGTTCAGCCAATGAGCCACACCATCGGCGCCGCTCTTGTCGGTAATCGCCACGCGCGGCGGCCGGTTCAGCAGCTTTGCCGTGTCGAAGATGTTGTATATCCGCTCGTCCTGACGCAGCCCACCGGCATGAATGCCGGCTCGCGTCGTGTTGAACGCCCTGCCGACAAATGGATAATTCTCCGGAATGGGCAGTCCGATGGACCGCATGTAGTCGGCCAGCTCCGTAATGGCCATCGTATCGATGCCGCAGGTGGCACCCTTTAGGGCTATATACTCGAAGATCGCCCCTTCCAGCGGAGGGTTCCCGGTGCGCTCGCCGAAACCGAACAGGGTCGTGTTGACAAAGTCACATCCGTACAACCACGCGGTTGCCCCATTGACGTGCACCTTGTGGAAATCGTTGTGTCCGTGCCATTCCAATCTGTCGCTCGGCACGCCGCACTCGCGGTTCAGCTTGTAGATGAGTTTGGGGATGCTCCTGGGCAGCTCGGCCCCGGGGTAGCTCACGCCGAACCCCATCGTATCGCACAGCCGGATCTTGGCCGAAAGCTCATCCGGCACCTGCTCGCTCATTTCCATCAGGCGGTCCACGAACGGCAGCACGAAGCCCTCAATGTCCGCGCGGGTCACGTCTTCCAGGTGGCACCGCGGACGAACGCCCGCTTCAAATGCAGCATCCACCACCTCACAATAGCTGTCGATGCACTCCTTTCGGCTGCGGAACTTGAGCTTCTGGAATATGTGGTAGTCCGAGCAGCTTGTCAGCATACCGGTTTCCCTCAGTCCGGCTTCTTTGACCAGACGAAAATCGCCCTTGACCGCCCGAATCCAGCCCGTACATTCGGGGTGCTCGTGCCCGAGGGCCCGGCATCGGTCGAGCGTCTCGCGGTCGTTCTTTGTGTAAAGGAAAAACTCCGTCTGCCGCACCACGCCGTTCGGGCCGCCGATTCGCGACAGCAGGTCGTAAATGTGTACCATCTGTTCGACCGTGTAAGGAGGCATCGCCTGCTGCCCATCACGAAACGTTGTGTCCGTAATCAGTATGGGTCTGTCCTTGACGGCTCCGAAGTCGAACTCGACGGGCTTGCCGTCGATGTATTCAACAGCCGGCCCCTCCAGACGAATCCGCGGCGGCAGATCGTAAGGAAAGATATCCTCCAGCAAATTCGGCTCCTTGGCGTCTGTCAGACGATGCTTCTTCTTGACTTTGCTCATCGAAAGTCCTTTCATCCTTCGTAGTATTTGCTTACTGCGCTACTGCTCAATCTCAACACCCTGCTCTTTGCAGACGTTGGTGATGAACTTCACCGCGTCGCCGACCGTTTGAACAGCCAATGCGGCGTCTTCGTCCATCTCAATGCCGAATTCCTCTTCGAACATCGCTACCAGCTCAATGGAATCCACGCTCTCGGCGCCCAAATCGGCGGTGAAGTTGTCCTCCAGCTTGACCTCATCCACGCGCAGCTTCCTGGCGGTAATCGCCTTGACACGTTCTTCTACTGTTGCCATAAATTCGACTCCTGTTTGTCAGCTCATTTCAACAACGTTTTGCGGCCCTTCTTGACAGCGGCGTTGCGTTCCGGCGCCGTCATTTCAAAAACCGCATCCCACATCGCCTCGGCCTCTGCCGACCACGTACATCCGCGCCGGCCCATCGCCGTCTTCGCCGCTTCGTACAGCCGGCCCTTGCCGAAACCTTTCGTCACGATTCCTTCCACGAACCAGCCGAACGACGGAATGTACTTCGGCAGCGGCTTGCCCGTGGCCATGATAACCGTCATCGCCCCCAGATAGGAGCCCGTATTGAGCAGAGTCCCGATGGACGTCTTAGTATGGTCTCCAATCAGCGAACCCACCTTGCTGGAGCCTGTATCGATGGGCTGCCGGCCGTCCAGCATCACCGACACACTCGAATAATCATTCTTCAGGTCGCTGTTGGTCGTCAGAGCGCCGAGGTTCACCCACTCGCCGACGTAGGCGTGGCCGAGAAATCCATCATGATACTTGTTGGAATATCCGTGAATGATCGACTCCTCGACCTCGCCGCCGATACGGCAATAAGGCCCGATGCTGTTGCCTTCACGGCACTTGGCGCCGAGCAGAATCGATTTTGTCCCGATGTAGCAGGGACCTTCGAGCCGGCTAAAGGGTTGTATCTGGGCACCTTCGTCGATATAGACCGGCCCGTGCTCGGCATCAATCGTAACCATCGGATGGACTCGGGCCTCGCGGGCCACATAGACGTTCTTCCTGCTGCCTCGAACTGCGGCGGGTTCTTCCACGTCCCCGTCAATACCGCTGCGACCCGCTGCCGCAAAATCGGTCTTCAGTTGCTCGCCGTTGCCCAACACCAGGTCCCAGGTGTATTGCCAGACGGGCAGATTGCACACAACATTCGGCAAGCTCGATTGGGCGGAAACGAGAAATTCCTCGATATTCGCCGCGCGAAGCCGCCCTGCATCGCCCCGCGCAATCCGGGCATATAGTAATCTGCCCTGCTTGTCCAGACCGACTTCGCTTCTCCCTTTGGCTGAAACATCGAGACTATCGGCCTTGAGCAAAGGATCCAGGACAACCAGGTCGTGGCCGGACATGGCAGTGATGTCATTCACAGGCTCGACCACCTGCGTCCTATAATACCCCGCCATGTAGTCAGGAACAAAATATGCAACGTCATCGGGCCTGATCTTGGCAACGAGCTTCTCTTTCAGTGAAGACATACCGCAGCGAAGCTCCCACAGCGGACGGCCCAGTGCCAGAGGAAAGAAGTTCCCCCTGATCTCGTTCGTCCTGTCAATCAGAATCAACCGCATAGCATTCCTTAATTCTTTCCACACAAACACTTACATCACAGCGGCTTGCTAATAGGCCTGGCAGCCTGAACAATTCTGCGGGATTCTAACAGACGGCTGCTATCGCGTCCACCCCAAACGCTGTCCTGCGCAAAAAATTTGCCCTGTACCTCGGTACCGATGCACACCAGGAAAAGACTGCCGGACGTGAAGTTGGGCTATTGAGCCGCCAAACGCTCCTCGTTAAGGATATCTCCATCCACATTGTAATGTCGAAATGTCAGAATCGGCTTGCCTTCGGAGCGATCAGCTATAACAGCGAGGAATCCGCCAATAACGTTCAGGTACTTGTGCTCGGGAAAACGCATGTCGTTAGTCCAGCCGCCGGCATGCTTGTCGCTGGCGGATCCGCATGAATACTCTCTCGCGCCGGTTTTTTCATCCACCGAGATGTATTGCCAGTGGCGGTCTCCGCAGATTACGTACATGTTCTTCTGCGTGGCGATAAAACTCCTTATCTCATCGCCTTCGTGTTGAAAAGCCGCGTTTGAATGATTGTCGTGCTTGTTTGTCCGGTCCGGCCCAACGATTGGCGTAGGGCTGATCAAAATATGAAACGTGGCATCTGATTCCTCGACGGTCTTCTTGAACCATGCTTTTTGTTCCCGGCCCCAGATCGTTTTGTTCGGACCGTCGGCCATCGTGTTCGGGCTACGAAAATCACGGCCCTCGACCAGCCATATCTGAAGGTCCTGCCCCCAGCGGAAGGTCCGCCACGTGCGATCGCCCATCGGCACCTGCTCCAGGAATATCGCCTGGCCCTGCTCGAACGTGAACTCTCCCATGAAGTTGGTCTGCATTCCGGGCCAGCAATCGTTCATCCACGTATCATGGTCGTCCTTAATGAAGTAGCTGGCGACCTGGCGGTGAAACTGGACATTTGTCGGCAAGCTGTACATCCGGGCCCAATGCCAGCGAGCCAGCGCCTCGGTCTTGGCCAGCCCGTCGTAATAAACGATATCGCCCGTATGAACGAAGAAACCGGGATCGAGTTTCAACATGGCGGGATAGATCTTGAAACCGCCGCCGGGGGCATCCTGGTCAGGGTACGCCTGGCCCGTTGTGACCGTGAAAATGACACGCTCGGGATCGTTGGCGCGCGGCGCCGTTCGGAACGCGCCGTCCACACGCTGCCCCTCGGCCAGCTCGGCCTCGCCCCTGGCCTCTACGCGCAGTTGATACCTCGTATCGGACTGAAGACCCCTTAAGCTGAATTGACAGGTGTAGTCACGTTTTGGGTCCACGGCGCGCCAATCCGTGTCTCTCCAGTCCGAAGCTCCCGCCGCCTTGTACAGTACCCGGACTTTCCCCGGCGCACCCGGTACAGCCCCCTCGATTGTCTCGACGGTCGAATTCGCCGGGAATGTGGCAACCGGCGTCAAGTTTGGCCTTCCGCCCGCGGGCCTATCAATCAAGGCGCCACTCTTCGAATCACGGTAACGTATCCTGGGCATAGGGGCTTCTGCATCTACGCGCTGCGAATCGCGCGTCAGGCGCGTCCAGACTATTGCTGAGTTGTCTGTAACTTCGCCGATCTTGATGCCTGTGGTTAGATAGGGCCCGCTTGAGAGGGCCCTGCCGCAACCGCACGCGGCCAGAAAAGCGGCCATGACCGTGAACTTCGTAAATGGTTTCAAAATCATCAGAACATCCTTTCGCACTAAAAAGTTCCTTACTCCACTGAAGCATAACCACGGATCCAAAGCACAACACCCTGGCTTTCTGCTTTTCCCCTAATGTACCAAAGCCGCCGAAAAAATAAAGTCGCTTCTTGTTTGCAGGCGAAGAATTCGTGCAGGAAATCAACGGTAATGTATTCTTGCTCCGTGAGCCGAATTTCATATAATTGGGCGAGATAGAATGATGTATAGACTTTGGGGTAGGTAGAGGTTTTATGGCAAGGCAGTACTGGAACACAAGCCGTCAGCGGCTTGCAGCGGGCGCGGCAATTCTCCTGTTTTTCTTGTTTACATCGGGCGCAAACAATGAC
>DATKWR010000700.1:0-15768 GCA_035529475.1 Sedimentisphaerales bacterium
CATACCTATTTCTCTGTTGGGATTGTGTCGCCCGGGTGTACGTTCGTCGGTAGGGTGCGATGAATCGCACCCTACGTGTTTGAGATTTAGCGCTTTATGGCCGCCGGCAGAATAGGGATTATGGTGGGGCACAGCCCCACCCTGCCGCTACGATGGACCAACCTGTGGCACATTCCGCCCTTTTTCCGCATTTCACTTAACACCAAACTCGGCATAGGGAATAATATGTATATAACTAATTGCATATCGTATGTCGAAGATCACCAACAGCCCGTCGCAAACAATCAATGCAGAAAGGGGAATTTCTTATGACGCACACGTGTGGGTCAGTACGGGCGGCCAGTCGAAAGACCCGCGCGATTCGGTCGAGTACGAACGCCGGATCGAGAACGGCCTGTACAAGACCATCGCCCAGCTTCGGGCCATGCAACTGATGCGCCGGGTAGCCAATTCCCACATGCGGCCGGGTAGAGCCAGTGGATGACGCCGCCGGCGAGAATCCGGCAGGAGAGCACAATGCGGACTATTATCGGGCCGCGGGCAAGAATTCATGGCAAAAGCCCGTGACGTTGGGGTTGCGTGGATTTTTAGCTAAAGTGGCCCCGGATGGCTGCCGATAAGAGCAGATAAGTTCGTAGAACGATTTTTCTCCCCTCCGGAAAACATCGGGCAATCCAGCGTAAGCCGGATTCTCGATGTTTTCTTTTTTTTTACCACTGGGCCTCGATATAGGGCCCGATGGGTCCTTCTGGCGTGGGCTTCGGCCGGAACTTCAGGATGGCTTCTGCAATGGCAATATCGCTCTTGCCGGTAATCTTGATGTTTGAGGCATCCGAATCCACTACGGCTACTTTGTGGCCGAGCGCTTCGAGAAGCTGCGAATCATCGCTGATTTTGCTCTTATCCAGATTGTCGAGGTTTTCGTACGCCTTCGCGAGCAGGCCGGCGGCGAAGACCTGGGGCGTCTGGGCCTCGTACAGGCCCGTTCTGTCGATGGTCCTGGTGATCGTGCCGGCGCGGACGTCTTTTATCGTTGCGGTGACCGGGCAGGCGGGTATGGCGGCGCCGTGTGTGGCGGCGGCGGCAATAGCCGCCTCGATGACGGCCTCGGTGACACAGCACCGGCAGGCATCGTGGACGGCGACAAGATCGATGCCGTCCTGCACACGTTCGAGGCCCTTGCGAACGGTCTCGAAACGCTCGAGGCCGCCGATGAAGATTTTGACGTTGAAGAACGCCAGGTTCGGTCCCCATTTGACGTTCACAAGCTCCTCGTCGTCGGCGGCGATGCCCAGCAGGATTTGTTTGACGTCGTTGCGGCCGGCGAAAAGCTCGACACTCCTCAAGAAGACGGCGCGGCCGGCCACGTCAACGAATGCCTTCTTCCTCTTTCCGCCGAACCGGCTGCTCGCGCCTGCGGCACAAATGATAGCGGCTACAGTTTGACTCATAGCGAAAACCTCTGAGTGAATAGTTGGTCGTTGCTAATACTCAATGCCTCGTCTGGCCGACAGGCCGTTATCCAGAGGATGCTTGACGTTCTTCATTTCCGTCACCAGATCGGCCAGCGCGATCAGCTCTTCGGTCGCCCCGCGGCCGGTCAGGACAATTTCGACGCCGGGATCGCGTCTTTCAATGAGCGTCCTGATATCTTCCAGATTCGCCAGACCTTCTGACAGACAAAACACGATTTCATCGAGAATCAGCACGTCGTAGAATCGTTTCTCGGCCGTCTGAGTGATTTTCTCAAGGACTTGCGCGATGGCGGCCCGCGTTTGACTGACGGCTTTTTGGTCGTCCAACAAGCTGGACATACGCCAGGGAACATCGAGCGCTTCGACCCTGATTCTCACGGCTCCCAATTTCAGCGCGAACCGTTCGCCCAGATCGAGAGCGGGCGGCTTGAGGAATTGATAGATCAGGACCTTGTTGCCCTGTCCGGCGGCACGCAGAGCCAGACCGAACGCAGCGGTCGTTTTGCCTTTGCCGTCCCCGGTATAAATCTGAACGAGCCCTTTTTCCAGCATGGCAGCATTATAAACCCGTCCGCGGCTCAGATAAAGCATTGAATTGACGTGGGAGGTATTTGCAGGCTCAAGGCCCGGCTCTTATTGCTTCTCTGAGGCGCCCCGCTCGCTGCCGGGGGCGGATGTACCGGGAAGCTCGCCGGCAATGCCCGAAGCGGGCTCGGCGAGAATGGAAATCTCCGTGGCATACTCCGGGTAGGAAAGCGAGAAGATCTTTTTGAAGGCAAGCTTGGTCTTGTCCCGGAGCAAATCCAGAACGTAGAATTCATTGACGTTCTTGAGGGCGTTGGCCCGGGCTTCATCGTCGAGGGCCAGCACCTCGTCCGAGCTGAAATCTTCTATGATGTCGTATTTCCAGGGAACGTTTTCCGCCTTTTCCAGAGGCAGCTTGTAGAACTTCCTGTTGTAAATCTCACAGCTCAGGATATGCGGGCTGGGCAGCGCGATCCGAATGGTGCGTTGGGCGTCATCGACCGTATAATTCAGCCGGTCCAGGTCGAAGCCGACTTTGAGTTTGGCCGTGTATCGCAGCAGGCCCCTCTTCCAGCGAACGGTAATCAGGGTCGTCTTCTTCTCCTTGATCTCCGCGACGCCCTCGGTGATGTACTCCAGGACCGCCAATTCGGCTATGGCCTGAATGGACCTGATAAGGAACGTGGTTGTTTTTGATTCGGTCCTCGGCGCCCCGCCGAACCTTCGGCCCAGGAAGAAGGCCAGTATCCCTACGATTACGGCGCCGACAAAATAAACAGCATCCCACATTTGCATTATCCCTCTGCGCCGTTCTACGGCCGGGGCAGCGTGCCTTTTTCAGCCCGTTGCTTTATCTCTGTGTCTTAGCTGCAGAATGTACTTGATGATGTCTTTTCTGCTGATGATCCCGACCAGTTTGCCGGCCGACGTTATAGGTACTCTGCGAAAGTTGTTGTTTATCAGGCACTCGGCAATATCCACGAGACTGTCACCTTCGTCGAAGCTGCATATCTCGCCCGTCATGAAATCCTCAACGTTGCCGGGTTTGTCCTTGATGTCGTACAGCAGCTTCAGAACGTCCTTCTCTGAGATAACGCCCGCCAGGGTCATGTCATCGTTGACAACCGGCAGTCCCGTGATGTTCTTTTCAACCAGCATTCTCATGGCTTCGTATATCGGCGTGTGTCTCTTGACGAAAAGTATGTCTGTCGTCATCACTGTCCTGGCCTTGAACATGGCGTTCTCCTTTTCCCGGCAAACCCCGAAGCTGCGAGCGGATAATTCCCTTTTTTCGCGCATCAGGATAACCGCAGGCGGGACGGGCGTCAAAGCAAAAATCCAAACGAAGGGGGCTGAACATTCGATACGGAATAGAGAACTTCACACAACACTCGTCGGTCTTCCGTTCCAACGAACGCTGAGATTTCTTGCGGCCGGAGAATATTATGCTTGCCCCCGGAGCAGATGGTCTTATAATGGCAGTCGGAAGTATTTTGAACTGTAATGATGGCGTGGCAAAGCCTTGAAGCAAAAGCATGTTTTAGAGTCCCGGATCCGCATCAAGACCTATCTTCTGCATCATTCTACTTGTTTTACCTGTGTTCTTAAAAGAGGGGTACATGCACAGTGATTCCAACCAATCTCTGTGTTTGTGCAAGTTTCAATTTAATATTTTTTAGGATTATTTGATGCCATTTACAAATTTTGGTCTTTCCGACCCGCTCGTGCGGGGCATTCTGGCCACCGGCTACACCGCTCCCACTGAAATTCAATCCCAGGCGCTTCCGGCCGCGATTAGCGGCAAAGACATTATCGGTTGCGCGCAGACGGGAACGGGCAAAACCGCCGCTTTCGTGCTGCCCATTTTGGATCGGCTCAGCCACGAAAAGCCGGCGAAACGGAGAACCACAAGGGCGCTCATCCTGACGCCGACGCGCGAGCTGGCGCTGCAAATCGAAAAGTCAATAAAGGGCTACGGGCGATTTGTGGACTTGCTGACTCTGACCGTTTACGGGGGCGTCAATATCAAGGGGCAGCTCAACGCGCTGCGTCGGGGCGTGGACATCGTCGTTGCAACGCCCGGACGGCTTATGGATCACATGGGGCGCGGTACGATAGACCTCAGCCACATCGAGGTTCTGGTTCTTGACGAAGCCGACCGAATGCTGGACATGGGCTTCATCAACGACGTTCGAAGAATTGTCGGCGCTTTGCCCGGTAAACGCCAGACGATGCTCTTTTCGGCCACCATATCGCCGGAGGTGAAAGCTCTGGCCGCCGGGATGCAGAAATCCCCGGAGATGATCCAGATCGGGCGGCCCCGCAACCCCATTGAGACAATTACACAACATATCTATCCGGTTCGGAAAGAACAGAAAATGGATCTTCTCGTGCATATGCTCAGCAGTCCGCAGATGTACAGCGTCCTGCTCTTCTGCCGGACCAAGCGCGGAGCAGACAAGATTAACCGGCGACTCAAGGCCGCCCGCGTTGTATCGGTAGCGATCCACTCCGGACGCACACAGGGACAGCGTCTGCTTGCCATGGATGGCTTTAGAAAAGGCAAGTATCAGGTGATGGTCGCAACCGATATCGCGGCTCGCGGAATCGATATTGAAGGCATATCCCACGTGATCAATTTCGATGTGCCGGTTTTTGCCGAAGACTATGTTCATCGTATTGGCCGCACGGGGCGGGCCACCGCCACGGGCGACGCGATCACGTTTGTTTCATACGATGAAGAGAAGTACGTTCGCCAGATCGAAAACTTCATAGGACGCGAATTCGAACCGGAGAAATGTGAAAGCTTTGCCTACAAGCAATCTGATTCGCTACAGCCGCACCATGCAAGGAAATCCGAACCGGTGCGACAGATGAGTACAAGCTCGGCCACAGGCAAGAGGCTGGGTGCACCCCGCATAAGACGCCGGAGAATTCCGAGGCGCTGAGCGACTTTCACGAACACCGGCAATCGCCGACTAACCCGGCAGCGTCACGTTCCGGTGACGCTGCTCCAACATCAGTCCCGTCGGCTTTCTCGCAGGCTCGGGCCCTAAGATTCCGTCTCGCCCGATTCCTCAGTCGCTTGCTCCTGTGGATCCTCTGCAACTGCCGCCTCCGGCTTAGGCTCAGGCTCAGGCTCAGTGTCCGCAGCCTTGTCCTGCTCGGCTTTTTGAGCCCGTCGTTTTGTAAGCTGGCTCATATCCGCGTCGGAGATGACCCTTTCAGGACCGGCCGGCACGCGCTGACGCCCGGAGTCGGCGGTTTCCTGGTCTTCGGCAGCCCACTGGACCCTGCGCAGGCTCAAACCGATCTTGCGGGCATCCGTATCGACCTTCAGTATCTTGACCTCCACCTCGTCGCCCACTTTGACAATGTCCTGAGGCTTGTCAATCTTGTGATCGGCCAGCTCGGAAATGTGCAAGAGTCCCTCGAGCTCCGACTCAAGCTCCACGAACGCGCCAAAATTTGTGAGCTTCGCTACGGTGCCCCTGATAATATGTCCCGGAATATACTTCTCGGGGATGGCACGTATCCACGGGTCCTCCGTTATCTGCTTGATGCCCAGAGAGATCCGGCGCTTCTCCTCATTGACTTCGAGGACGATGCACTTGAGTTCCTGGCCCTTCTTTAAGGCCTCGCCGGGATGGCTGTGTTTCCTCGTCCAGCTCAAGTCGGAAATGTGGATCATGCCGTCGATGCCCGGCTCCACCTCGACAAACGCACCAAAATTGGTAATGCTGCGAACCTTCGCGGTGACGACGGCTCCGGACGGATACTTCTGGGAGGCAACCGCCCACGGATTCGTCTGCGTCTGCTTCAGACCCAGAGATATTTCCTGTTTCTCCCTGTTGACGTTCAGCACGACGACCTCGATATCGTCGCCCAGGTTAACCATCTCGCTCGGATGGGCCAGGCGCTTGGTCCAGCTCATCTCGCTGATATGGACCAGCCCTTCAATGCCGTCTTCAAGACGGACAAACACGCCGTAGCTCATCACGTTGACGACTTTACCCTTCACCTTGGTGCCGACCGGATAGCGCGTTTCAACATCATCCCAGGGGCTGGCCGTCTTCTGCTTGAGGCCCAGCGAAATCTTCTCCTGTTCCTTGTCCACGCCAACAACCACACACTCTATTTCCTGGTCGATCTCGACGACCTCCGACGGATGAGATATCCTGCCCCAGCTCAAATCGGAAATGTGCAGCAGGCCGTCGAGACCTCCCAGATCGACAAACACGCCGAAGTCGGCGATGTTCTTGACAATCCCTTTGCGGCGCTGGCCCACTTCGATTTCGTTAAGGATTTTTTCCTTGCTGCTGCGGCGTTCCTCTTCAATAAGCTTTCGCCTGGAGATGACGATGTTCCGCCCCTCCACGTCAATCTTGAGAATCTTGCAGTCCACTTCTTTGCCGATGAACCTGCTGATATCGCCCGGTTTCCGGATGTCCACCTGCGAAGCCGGCAGAAACACGGGCACTCCGATATCCACGAGCAAACCGCCCTTGATTCGCCTTATGACTCTGCCCCTGACAACATCGCCCTCTTTTTTCGTTCCGAGGATTCTCTCCCATCCCCTGATGAGATCTGCTTTGCGCTTGTTCAAAAGAACCAGGCCGCTCTCGGAATCCGTGTCCTCCAGGAGCACTTCGATCTCCCTGCCCGGCTCGATCTGGTCGGGGCTGTCGAACTCGCTCGCATCCACCATCCCTTCGCTTTTGAGGCCCACTTCCACAATGACGTCGTTGCCTATCTGCGATACGATCGTTCCTTTTAGAATGGTCCCGGGCAGACGCAAATCCACTTTCGTCTGCAGAACCTCTTCCAGAAACCGGGTTTCCTGTTCCCCGAATATCTCGCTGACCTGCTGGGCCAGCTTGTCTTCCGACAAACCCAACTTATTGATTATGTTTCTATCTACCATGGACTTTCATTCCTCTGTGGAGTCTTTGTTCATCGCCGCTCAGCGCCCCACATTCACGCCAAGAGGTTTCTGTGCAACAGCGCACATCACATTAGCTTCTTCCTGG
Source organism: Sedimentisphaerales bacterium (assembly GCA_035529475.1). GTDB lineage: Bacteria > Planctomycetota > Phycisphaerae > Sedimentisphaerales > Anaerobacaceae. The sequence continues at coordinate 7,031 of DATKWR010000700.1, forward strand.
TGGTTAACAAAGAGCCATTTGCCCACGCAGCAAATGTTATTTTTCAACATACCACTTTTTTAGAAAGTGTAATATTTTAGCCGGCCGATCTACTTTTTTCAAGTATATCTTTGGTCATTTTTTTTGAGGGGGGCCGTCTCGTCGGCCACGACTGTCGAAGGCTTCCAGATTCCGCACAAACTCGCTTACGATCCAGTCGGGCGTCGATGCTCCCGCCGTAACCCCCGCGGTTTCCCTGCCGGAAAGCACGCCGACATCAAGCTCGCCCCAGTTTTGCAGGTGAAACGTCCGCTCGTTGACCTTTGCGCAAAGCTCCGCCAACCGGCGGGTGTTGGCGCTTTCCAGCCCCCCGAGCACAAACATGATGTCCACTCTCTTGCATAACTGCACGGCCGATTCCTGTCTCTTTATGGCCTCCCGGCAGAGGGTATTGATCACTTTCAACTCGCTGAAGCCGCCCCGCCCTATCGCGCCGAGCACCCTGCCGAACCGTTCCGGATCCTGCGTCGTTTGACAGACCAGACCCAGCTTCGCATTTTGAGGCAATCGGTGCAAATCCGACTCATCCGCAATGACAATGACGTCCCGAGCGCAGCCGACAACGGCCTGGACCTCGGGATGATTCTGCTCGCCGACGATGACAACCTTGTAGCCGTCCCGTTCGAGCTCGCCGGCGATATGCTGCACCCTCTTGACCAGCACACACGTGGCATCGACGATCTGGAGTCCTCTGTCTTTCAATTTCGCCACTTGCGAAGGCGCGGCGCCGTGAGAACGGATCAGAACGGTCCCGGACGGAATCTCTTCCACCGTGCTGACGGTCCTCAGTCCCTCTCGGGCCAGCCGGTCCACCACGTCTTTGTTATGAATGATCGGACCAAGACTATAGACGTCGTCCTGCGTCGCCAGGATTTTCTCTGCGACGCTGATGGCGTTTCTGACGCCGTGGCAAAACCCGCACTTCTCGGCAACCAAAACTTTCATAACAATCCAATGCACAACCCAAACGGCCGGCCCAAGACGTCCTCGTCACAGTCTATACGAGAATGCCATCTTAATCCACCAAAACTTGCCCGTGCCACGAAATAGCGGCGAGAAGCCGCTGATATTTTGCAAAGTTTGTGCTTGACGGCCAAGCATAACTCGGTTCTATTTGTGCGCGGGGGTGGGGAGAGTGCAGAGTTGGTTGTGTTGTTAGAGATCGCTCATATGAAGGGCTTGTGTACTTGAAGGATGGCCAAAAGGGTATCTGAATCTTCTTGGAAAGGATTGGACGATGCGAACTGTCAAACTCTCAGCGATTCTTGTTGTGTGTGCCAGTATCTTCCTGATCGGCGGTTGCGACTCGCAAGTGCAGGACCTGCGAATTCAAAACCAGACTCAGCAAAGGCGTATAGACGAGCTCCAGGCCGAGCTGGCAGCGACCAACCTGCAACTCGATCAACTGAAGAAGAAGCTGGCCGCCGCACAGCAGAGCGATAGCATCGAAGTCGATGCGCTGAAGCAGCAGATTGCGGCCCTTGAGGAAGACATCGCCAAGAAGCAGGAGCTGATTGCCTCGATGCAGCAAAGGCTGCTTCTGGGCGGGGCGGCGCTGCCGGTGGAGCTCAGCACGATGCTCGAAGACTTCGCCAGAAAGCAGCCCGACCTGGTTACCTACGACGCGAGCCGAGGCATCGTCAAATTCAAGAGCGATTTGCTTTTTGAAAAGGGCAGCGACACAGTGGCGGCCTCGGCGGTCGAAGCCGTCAAATCCCTGTGCACGATTATGAACTCCGAACAGGGCAAGAATTTCGACATTATCATCGCCGGCCACACCGACGACATTCCGATACTCAAATCCGAAACGCGCGCGAAGCATCCGACCAACTGGCACTTATCGGTACACAGGGCCATCGCCGTGCTGAACATCATGGAGAGCACCAATATTGCCTCGAAACGACTTAGCGCGCGAGGCTTCGGCGAATTCAGGCCCGTCGCGGAGAACAAACCGGGCAAGGGCGGCAATCCGCAAAACAGACGAGTCGAAATCTACATTGTCGCTCCAGGAGTGTGACCTTCGGGTGCCGACGACAGGTTGAGGGACTCGACGTCCGAAAGTGTTTTGAATGACAGAGCGCACGTTAATCATCATCAAGCCGGATGCTGTACAGCGACACCTGGCGGGTTGGATTATCGGACGATTTGAAGCAAAAGGTCTCAAGCTTGTCGCGGCCAAACTCATGCAAATCTCTGAGGAGCTGGCCCGCCGGCACTATGGCGCCCATCAGCATCAGCCGTTCTTTGAGCCTGCGGTGAAATTCATGAGTTCGTCGCCGTCGTTGTTGATGGTCTGGGAAGCCGACGGTATCATCGATATGGCCCGTAAGATCATCGGCAGCACGTTTGGCTATGACGCTCAGCCCGGCACCATTCGCGGCGACTTCGGCTGTTCCCAGAGATATAACCTCATCCACGGCTCGGACAGCCCCGAATCCGCCGAGAAGGAAATCAGGCTGTTCTTCACACCAAATGAGATCATCGATTACGACCTGGCAGATTCCCCCTGGCTCTACAGTCCGAGAATTGGTCCGAAAAAGTGAGGCTTTGCCGGCCCTCTCGCAGGCAACACCTACCCAAGCGGCTCACCAGGGCCGGTGCAACGCTTTTTGCTTGAATCGGGGCGAGCTTTGTAGTACAATAGTCGCGATGAAAGTGAATGCGTTTCTGGATGGGTTTGGGGATGAAAAAATGGGTCCTGGTCCTGCTGTGCGTGTTGCCGCTTCTGAGCTCCGAGGCCAAAGTCATAATTGTTGATGACGACGGGCCCGCAGACTTCCGCACCATTCCCGAAGCGATCAATGTCTCGACCAACGGCGATACCATCATTGTCAAGGCCGGCACGTACAACCGGCAAGTCGCCTTCAACAATAAGGCCATAAGGCTCACCAGCGAGAATCCGAATGACCCAAACGTCGTGCGGGCGACGATCATTACCGCCGCGACGGGTTACGCCGTAAGCTTCGACCTCCAGGAAGGTAACAACTCCGTGCTTACCGGCTTCACAATCGCCGGCCGGGGCATTCACTGCTACGGCACCTCGCCAACCATCTCGAAGAATATTATCAGAGACTGCGCCAATTACGGCATTGAGGGGGAAAACAACGCCGCACCCGTCATCGCCGACAACGTCATACGTTCCAGCGGTTTTGCCGGAATATACCGCTGCAACGGACCCATCACCGGCAATACCATATCAAACAACAAAGGCGGCATCGCGTTCTGCGACGGGCCCATAACCTACAACGTCATCTCGAACAACGTGGACCTGGAGTTGGGTCGCGGTGCGGGGCTGTCTTACTGCAAGGGACCCATCACGAGCAACGTGATCGCATACAATTACGCTACGTACAAAGGCGGGGGATGCTATGAGTGCACGGACGTGATCGCGAACAACGTCATCGTCGGAAACAAAAGTGTTATCGCCGGGGGCGGGTTGTGTAATTGTAGCGGCGAGATCATAAACAATATCATCGCCGGCAACCGCGCCGACAACGGCGGCGGCCTCTTCGGTTGCACCCGGATATACTACAACACCGTCGTGGGCAACGCCGCCAGAGAAAACGGCGGCGGTTTGAGCCAATGCCCGGGGTATATCGGCAGCAACATAATCGCTTTCAACCGTGCAGGCATGGTCGGCGGCATTTACGGGGCCTCCATCAGCTCCCACAATGCCCTCTGGTCGAATGAAGGCGGCAACTTCGGTGGCGGCGCCGCCTACGGCGACGGTGACATCGTGATTAACCCGCTTTTCGCAAGCGACGGTTTCTGGGACCCCAACGGCACGGCCGATCCGAGTAACGATTTCTGGGTCGATGGGGATTACCACCTCAAGTCGCAAGCGGGCCGCTGGAGCCCTGCCGATAACAGTTGGGTCAGCGACGGCCAGACCAGTCCCTGCATTGACGCCGGGGACCCCAACGCCGACTGGACGGCGGAGCTTTGGCCGCACGGCAGGCGAATTAACACCGGCGCCTACGGCGGCACGCCCCAAGCCAGCATGTCCCTGCTCCCAGTCGGCAACGCGGCGGACCTGAATCCCGACCTCAACGACGTCAATGACTGGGTGGACTACAGCGATGTGGCGTTGCTCGTAAAACAATGGCTGCGCACCGATGGCCCGCTGGCCGAAGATATCAACCGAGACGGGATCGTCGATTTGGCGGACCTCTCGATTCTTCTGAGCCATTGGCAGCCTCAGCCGCCGACCCCACAGCCTCCGAACCCCAATCCGATGACCTGGGCAGTGGAGCCTCATACAACATCAAGAACGACGATAACGATGACAGCCACGGCTGCGGCGTCAACGGACGGCAGCGGCGTGGAATATTACTTCGAGTGCACGACCGCCGGCGGCCACAACAGCGGCTGGCAGAACGAGCCGGCCTATACAGACGCATCTCTGGCTCCGGGCACTTCATACTCCTACAGGGTCAAAGCCCGCAACAAAGGCAATCTTCTGGAAACCGCGTACTCGCACATGCGTTCGGCAAGCACTCCTCCCGAAGACACCACGCCGCCAAGCCCAAACCCGGCGGCATGGCAGACGCAGCCTTATGCCGTCCCTCCGGCGTCCATTCGCATGGTGGCTGTGACGGCATCGGATGAAAGCGGCGTGGAGTATTATTTCGCCTGCATTTCAAACCCGGCCTACAGCAGTTCGTGGCAAGACAGCCCGGTCTATCAGGCAAGCTCCTTGCCCAAAGGCTCGTACAGCTTCGTAGTAAGAGTGCGAGACAAATCGCCCAAACGCAATACCACGGCTGATTCAACCCAGATTACCGTGGACCTCCAGCCCCCAACGCCCGATCCAATGCAGTGGGAAACTGTGCCTCACGAAACGTACTACGGAGGCGGGACGTTCGATTATTGGGCCGAGATGAGCGCAAAAGAAGCTACGGACCCGACCGGCGGCGTGGAGTACTACTTCGAGTGCACCACAGCCTCGGGCCTCAGCAGCGGCTGGCAAACCTCACGCACGTACAAAGTCCAGGTCGGCCGACGAGCACAAGGCAACCGCTTCCGCGTCAAAGCCCGCGACCGCCACGGCAACGAAACCGCCCCGTCCTCGACCCTGCCGGCCGGCTAACAACGAATCAATCGCGAAGTCGCCCAGATGGTTTAGTTTGAGAATAGCAGAAAGCAGGACAGTTTCAGGACAGTCAGTGCCACATTTCCAAGAAGCGCTTCTGCAACCTACTCACTCCTGAGCAGTTGCAGAAGGCACCCAAAAAGAACGGAGAGGGCGGGATTCGAACCCGCGGTAAGGCAAGCCCTACACAGCCTTTCCAAGGCTGCTCCTTAAGCCGCTCGGACACCTCTCCGGGACAATCTACTATCGGCTGTTTTGTATTGCCTATCTCAAAGTATAGCACCAGCAAGAGCCCTTTGCAACCGCCGAGCACCCCGTCGATGGCTTTTCGGCGTGGGAGCCAGGCGTCCCGAGCGCGGTCGAGGGATCTTCCCGAGCACCCCGTCGACGCCTTTTCGGCGTGGGAGCGCAAGCGTCCCGAGGCCACAGAGAAATAGTCGATAACCGCGGATTCCGCAGATTATACGGATTCGTAGGGTGGCGGCTTGCCCCACCGGCGTTTGTCATGCCGAGCGAAGCCCCCAGGCTGAAGCCGAGGAATCCGCTGAAACCGGTCATTGCGAGGCCGGACGGCCGCGGCAATCTTCTACCCCCAGATCTCCGCCGTCTCTGGCTCACCAATGGGCTACGCACGTAACTGCCTGCCTATGCTTGCGTTATGATTATTTCTGTATCCTGTGTTCCGTATCCTGCGTTCTATTCCCGCACTTTATTTTAAAAAAATTTGAAATCTTCCCATTTTTCTATCAACATTTCGCCCCTCTCAAACGCTCCTCTTATATGGAAGGGCCAAATAGGCCCCCAAAAGCCGCGCTTCAGGATACGCATCTGAAAACCCCTCCAGACCAGCGGGGGTTTGTGGACAAACGATAATGACTCGCGGAATCTCGGTTTACTTTGCCTATGGTTGGAAACACCGCCCGGCAGACAATTGGCGGCTCGAATGGTTCTGCTCGCAGGTGTTAGGGTTATGTGTTGAGGGTTGGGGGGGGGTACGGGTAGAATTGGGAAGCAAGAGCAAACGAGGGATTGTGGTGTAATGGAAAGGGGTGGCAATAGGATGCTCGTATTAGTTTGGGTGTGAGAGAAGGTTTTTCTGGGCACATAAGAGTACTTCTTCGTAAATTCTGAAGGGTTAGGGTCAAGATGGTCGATTAACATGGCGTTAGGTGAATCGGATATAGATAATGAAAAGAGTACTGAGTGACGAGGAAGTTGAGAGCCTTGTGCGTGAGCGGAAACCATTGCCGCGAGGGTGGGAGTCTCGCTTGGAGCCGAGACCGAAATCTGACACTCGATTCAGTCGGCGAGAGTTGGAAATCAAAGGCGAGAATGGGAACATATTTAGGATCGTTCTGCGGCAGAACAACATTAACCTGTTGGACTTTTCCATAATACTGATTTTCAGGGACAAAGATGGCAATGAATTTCGACTATGCCGTTTCAATGGTAAGCATCCTTCGCAACATACTAACAGATTAGAGCGTAACAGAGGGCTGCCAAACGCCAGTTTTCGGGGCATGTTTCACATTCACAGAGCGACTCAACGATATCAGGAAGAGGGTTTTGAAATCGATGGGTATGCAGAAGCTACATCTGAATATTCCTCCTTCAAGGGGGCGCTGCGAATGTTTCTCCAAACAAACGGATTTGATGAAGAAGATCTTCCGTTATTCAATGGTCAAGGAGCACGAAAATGAACCCCGCAACACTCAGAGATGAGTTCAAACGGAAAATCTGCGAAGAAATTGATGTTGAACCCGAAGGACTGGAGAGATTCATCGTTTACACTCCGTTTATGTTCGATGATGGCGACCACTTCACAATCATTTTGAAGAACTCCAACAAGCGATGGTTGTTCACTGACGAAGGACACACCTTTATGCATATGAGCTACGACGAAGTGGATGTGTCCCGAGGAACGAGGAAAAGCATCATCGATCAAACGCTTCTCAATTTTCACACAGTCAACGATGCCGGCGAGCTTCGTCTGGAAGTGCCAGGCGAGGCATTTGGTGACGCGCTTTTCTCCTTCATACAAGCACTGGTTAAAATAAACGACACGGCTTACTGGACGCGGGAACGGGTAAGATCGACGTTCTTCGAAGATTTTAGACAACTTGTGGAAAACAAGATTCCTTCAGATCGGCGTGCGTTCAACTATGTCGAGCGAAACAAGGATCCGGAAGAAATTTATCCTGTTGACTGTAGAGTAAATGGTTCAAGGCGTCCATTGTTCATCTTCGGCGTGAACAATAATGACAAATGCCAAGTTGCAACAATCACGCTGCACCAGTTCGAGAAGTGGGGCTTTGAGTTCCGCAGTATGGCGGTGTTCGAGGACCAAACACAAATTAACAGCAAAGTTCTCGCTCGATTCTCTGACGTTGTGGGAAAGCAGTTCTCATCGCTTGGGGCAAGAGAGAGAATAGAAAGATACCTTGATGAGACGCTGAGAGAATCCATCTAAGAGTGACCGCATTTCCATGCAATCGTTCATGCTTGTTCGTCTTAACGCAGATTAACTCGGAGCCGGTGGGTCGTGAAGGCTGGGCTTTTGAGGTAAGTTTCGTGTGCTACTGTGTTTGAAGGTGCTGAGATAAAATTGCAGGATGCACGGACGGCAATTCGGCGGCTGCGAGCGATGACCCAGCCGCTTCTTGTGACAAATATACAAATTAAATCAGGCCCGTCTGGAGTAAGCGGTGAGTTGGTTGGGACTGATGATCCGGTCGCTTTCTCTGAGGCATTCAGTTCTTGTGTGGCCCAAGTCAGATCAGTGGGAGATGCCGTGTTGAAGGACAAAGATGCCAACAAGTTGTCTGCCTTCAGGAAATGGAGAGAAACGAAGAAGGATGAATGCAAGAACGATGATCTGATGAAGTTCATTAACGACCGACGCAATGACGACCTGCATGAAGGTGATGGATGCCTTTCATTTACGATGCATCCTTATAAGTTCTCCAGCGAAGATGTTGGCACCGCATTGCCCCCGGGCGCAGTTCTGCGGGTCAGTGGTACTGGGGCCTACTGGATTGCTCCGGCTACTCCAGATGATCGGCATCCATGTGCAATTCCAGACGGCGCTGTATTTACTGTGGCGATTATTGACGCCCCTACCGTGCACAAAGGCAAGCCTCTAACAGGGAGCGATCCCGTTACTATCTGTGCTACAGCGGAAAGATATTATACAGAGCTACTGCGGGAAGCAAGGCGTCTGTTTGAATAATCCCGTGATCAGAATGTAAGACACAAAGTCAGAAGACGCTTTGCCAATTCGAAGATTAGGACATACAGAGGTTTTGAGATATGCCGGATAGGGATGTTGAGACAATTCGCGGCCAGCACCTTCTTCTGGAGGGCGAACTTGAAGTCACAGCTTGTGACTTCAAGTTACCGCTGGCCCATGTTATTTCGAGTTTCAACTGCTCTTGCGGTCACTTGACCGGGTAGGGGGGCAGGGGCGGGATTTCTTTTTCCTGCGTTTTTAGTTCTTCGAGGATGACTTCGATGGCCTTGTTTAACTGCTGGTCGATTCCGGCGTATTCCGTGGCCGGATCGTTATCGACGTAGATGTCCGGCTCGACGCCGCGGCCTTCGATGATCC
>DATKWR010000701.1:0-3814 GCA_035529475.1 Sedimentisphaerales bacterium
GGCGGCAAGTAGAGTCTGCAAAGGACTATTTCCGGCCAGGGGTTTCCAAGGCGGGCAGGCCGGTGCGTCGTGGGCATGGATGCTTAAGGGAGTTCTGACGTGGGAGCACAGAGCCGATGCAGACAGAGCCGAAGTTCCGAACGCTGATTGAGGTCTTCAATCAGTCACTGGCCGCGATCGAGTCGCCGGACAAGACGTGCCTTGAAATTCTCCGGGCCGACCGCGAGGAATCCATCACTTTCGAGCAATTGCGCACCAGGGCGCGCGACTTCGCCGTCTGGCTGATTCAGGCCAAAGGCATCCGCCCCCACGACAAAGTCGCCATCGTAGGCAAAAACCGGACGGATTGGGACGTGGCGCTGTGGGGCGCGATTCTGGCCGGCGCGGTGCCGGTGCTGATCGACCCCGAACGGCCCATCGAAGGCGTCAAGAACCACATCGAGCATACGCACACCCGGCTGATTGTCATGGCCGATGATTATCAGGACGCCGATTCCCGGCGAGAGTTGAGCGAGTTCGCTTCGGGCAACGGCATTGTCTGCATCGAAATGACGGTTTTTGAAAAAGTCGGGCTCGGCAGCTCCGGGGTGAGTGAACTCCTGGATGCCATTGCGCCTGAAATAAAGGTTCACGATACGGCGGTGATTCTATGCACGTCCGGCACGACCGGCGACCCGCGGGAAGTCGAACTGACCCACGCCAACCTCAGCGCCAATCTCCAGGGTTCGGTCGAGAAGGTCCACATAGGTCCCACGGACGTCCTCGGCCACATCCTGCCGCCTCATCATTCCTTCGGCTTGACGGTCGGCAAGCTGCTGCCTTTCTGCGTCGGCGCGAGCAACGTCTATACCAACAAGTACCGGCACGTCGCCGAGCTGATCAGGGACAAGAACGTCTCCATCTTCGTGGCCGTACCGGCGATGTTTACAATGCTCGCAAAGAACATCGAGGACGCCCTCGCCAAAGAAAAGAAAGGCAAGCTGTACGTCGGACTGTTGGACCGTTACTCGCCTGTGACGGTGGGCAAAGGAATCATCAAGAAATTAGGCTGGCACAAGCTGCGGTTTTTCTTGTCGGGCTCGGCGCCCGTGCCGCGATGGGTGCTGGAGGTCTTCTGGCGCCGCGGCCTGCTGCTCTACGAAGGCTACGGCACAACGGAGAACTCTCCCGTCTATGGCTTCAACGAAGAGCCTGACAAATTGGGCTCCGTCGGCAGACCCATCTCCACGCTGTCGGTCAAGATCGTCAACGAGCAAAACCAGACCCTGCCCCCTGGTGAAAAAGGCGAAATCGCCCTGGGTGGGCCCTGCATCATGAAGGGCTATTACAGGAATCCCACATCGACGCAGGCCCTTATTCGGACCGACGAGGAGGGCGTCCGCTGGCTGCTGACCGGCGATTTGGGCCACCTGGACGAAGACGGATGCCTCTACATTACCGGCCGCAAGAAGTTCGTCATCGTCCTGCCGGGCGGCAAGAACGTCAGTCCCGAGATGCTCGAATCGGCGCTTTCGGAGGCGCGCTTCGTCGGAGAGATTCTGGTCGTGCCCGGGTTCCGGAAGAACGGGGACGGCGTCGAGCAGGAAATCATTCGCGCCATCGTCAGGCCCGCGCTGGACACGATAGGAACCCACGCCAATCTCGCGCCCGCCGAACTCGAGCAACAGCCCAGGCTCCTGAAAAACCTCGTCTGGCAGAGCATCAATGAATGTCAGCAGAACAGCCGGCATCTTTCCAGCTTTGAAAAGATATCGTCGCAGCATCTTGAAATCAGGATCGAGGAATTCGCGAAGACCTCCACCGGAAAGATCCGGCGTGAAGCTTACATGAAGATGTGATGCTATATGAGATTCGTAGGGTGGGCCTCGGCCCACCGAACGTCCGTGGTGGGGCACAGCCCCACCCTACAATACTCTTGTTGTAAGGAGGAATACCTGATGTCGGAACAACGAAAAACCTCAATCGTGAATAACATGGCCGGACGGATAAGCCGCCGCGGGTTCATGGCCGGCGCCGGTGCAGCAGCCCTTTCTCTGACCGTCGCGACGCCGCAAGTCGTTCGCGGCGGCGGCTCGAAGGTCAACCTGGGCCTGATCGGCTGCGGCGGCAGGGGGACGTGGATCGCCGACCTCTTCAAGCAGCATGGCGGCTACAATCTCGTGGCCGTGGCGGATTATTTCCAGGATCGGGCCGACAGTGCGGGCGAGAAGCTGGGCGTCCCGGCGGCCAACCGCTTCACCGGCCTGTCGGGCTACAAGAAGCTGCTCGAAAAAGTCGATGCGGTGGCGATTGAAAGCCCGCCTTACTTCCACCCGATGCAGGCCGCCGACGCCGTCGAGGCCGGCTGTCACGTCTATCTCGCCAAGCCGATTGCCGTCGATGCGCCGGGCTGTCGCAGCATCGGCGAAAGCGGCAAGAGGGCCTCGCAAAACAAACGCTGCTTCCTCGTGGACTTCCAGACCCGCGCCGACCCATTCTACCTCGAAGCGCTCAAACGGCTGCGAGACGGCGCGCTGGGCGACTTCGTGTTCGGCGAGGCGATTTATCACGCCAACTGTCCCTTCAAAAGGATGTACGACGCCTGGCGCAGCGCCCCGGACGATTCTGAGAATCGCCTGCGCGCCTGGGGGCTCGACCGCGTGCTCTCCGGTGACATCATCACCGAGCAGAACATTCACACGCTCGATGTGATGAGCTGGATCATGGACGCCGAGCCGGTGTCGGCCGTCGGGACGTGCGGCCGGACGATTCGCCCCGTCGGGACCTGCAACGACCATTTCTCGCTGCTGTTCGAGTATCCGAACAAGGTCGCTATCACGTTCAGCTCCAAGCAGTTCGACGGCTTCGGCACGCAGCCCGACGGCATCCGCAACCGCATGTTCGGCTCGAAGGGCGTGCTCGAAACCTCATATGGCGATCTGACGATGATTCGCGGCCAGAACTTCTACGCCGGCGGCAGAAGCCCCAGCATCTACAAAGACGGCGCCGTCGCCAACATCGCGACCTTCCACAAGAGCATCGTCGAGGGCAAGTTCGACAATCCGACCGTCGAACCGAGCGTGCGCAGCAACTTAGTGACGATCCTCGGCCGGACCGCCGCCTACACGGGCCGCAAAGTCATGTGGAACGAAATCGCCCAAAGCACGGAAAAACTCGACGCCAATCTCAAAGGCGTCAAAGCATAGTTAGCCACAGAGGACACAGAGCACCCAGAGAAATGAATTATGAGTAGAGCCGGGAGTATGAAACGCCAAATTCGAATAGTGAAAGAACCACGAATGACGCGTCGCGGCCTGATGGCCGATGCGGCTCGTGCAGCGGCCGGGCTGGCCCTGGTTTCGTCGTGTGCTCCGACCGGGCAGCGCCATACGGAAACGTCCCCCGGAGGTTTCAAGATCGGCGTGTGCGACTGGACGATAGGCAAGACGACGGACCCCACCTCGCTCGAAGTGGCCAAACGCATCGGCCTCGACGGCGTGCAGGTGGATTTCGGAAGGGCCGATGAGAACCTGCCTCTGTTCGATAAGGAGCTGCAGAAAAGATTCATCGACGCCCGGGACGAGCAGCAGATCGAGATCGCCTCGCTGGCGATGGGCGTGCTCAACAATATTCCCTACAAGAGCGACCCGCGAGCCGACCGGTGGGTCAGGGAAGGCATCGACGTCGCCCATGCGATGGGCGTCAAAGTCATCCTGCTGGCCTTCTTCGGCAAAGGCGAGCTGCAAAAGGACAAACAGGGCGTTGAGGTCGTGGTCAATCGTCTGCGCCGCGTCGCGCCCAGGGCGCAAGAGGCCGGCGTCGTGCTCGGCATCGA
>DATKWR010000702.1:0-2421 GCA_035529475.1 Sedimentisphaerales bacterium
ATCGACCATATTGACCATGGCGGCATATCGCTGCGCCTCGTCCTGTTTGATTGAGTAGCCGGCATCCCACTCTTTCCCCTTGTACTTTTGCCACGAAGGTTCATCTTCGGGCAGGCCCCATGCCCCGTGAGGAGGCGTCCAGGGGCAATAGCAGAAGAAAGGTTTGTCTTTGTTGTCGCGAATGAACTTCATAGCCTCATCAAAAATCACATACTGCGAAAACGTTTGCCCTTCGTACAGGGCTCCGCTGTTGCCCTTCAAGGGCACTTCCTCGCTGTTTCGGACCAGCCAAGCCGGGAAGAAGGTGTGCGCGTGGACCTGGTCGTAGTAGCCCAAGAAAACATCGAAGCCGTGTTTTTCCGGGACGCCGGTCGTTCCGCGCCCGCCGACGCCCCATTTTCCAAAACCTCCGGTTGCGTAGCCGCCCTTTTTGAGAACCTGGGCCACGGTGATGTCTTCGGCCCGAAGAGCCTCATGCCCGGGATTTGTGCGGACGGATCCATGCCCCAGATGCTTGCCTGTCATCAGAGTGCAGCGGGTGGGCGCGCACACCGGCCCGCCGGCAAGCATCTGGGTGAACCTCATGCCCTCTTTGGCCATTCTGTCGATGTTCGGCGTCTCCAAAAGAGGGTGCCCCATGGATGAAAGTTCGTAATATCCGAGTTCATCCAGGACGATAAGAATAATGTTTGGCTTCTCGCGAATGGCGCCGGATGAAAAGCCGACGTTCGCAAAGTACAAGGATGCGCCTGCGCCGGCAGTCCGTTTCAAGAAATTTCGACGATTCATAAAAACCTCTTTCATTTGCTCCGACCGGTTGCGGACACCGGCGCGGACAACTTCATTTTTCAGAACCTGTAACCAAAACCCAGGAAGTACTTCGTATCGGTACTGCCGCGACCTATTGCCGGCGTCGCATCATAATTGAAGATCGCCTTGAGCGTCAGGAAAATCTTCTCGGTAAAGTCGGCACGAATCCCGGCGGTGGATGTCAGATAGTAGTCCGAGAACTTATCAATGGCTGGATAATACGTAAGATCGTGCGTGAACTTGATGTTCTTGCGGAGCCTCTTGTCGAAGTTGTAGCCGGCCTGAAGGGACAGCTCGCTATTACTGTCCGTTTGGTTGTTGAACTTCTCATAGAGCGAGGCCAAACCGAGCTCCGTCGAGAAGTTCATGTCGTCCGACTCGATCCATTGATAACCGCCGCCGACGCCCACAATGACACGTCGGTCCAACTCCGCTACGGCGTCCTTTTCATAGCGGACGTCCAGATAGCCGTATCCCTTCTTGCTGAAGAAGTAGTCGTACTTGCCTTTTGCCCTCCACCAGTCTTCGATCGTGACCGTTTCGCCGGTGTCGGGGTCTTCCTGCTCGCCTTTGGCGTAGTCGGCACTCACTGTAGTGCGGTCCTTCTCGGTGCGCTTGGCGGCATTGGCGTTGGCGCTGATCATCTCGGTCTTGGTGTTACCGTGCGTTGAGGTGATGCCAACGGAGATGTCTCCGGTCCACTTCGGGATGGGTTTTGGGGGGGGATTGATCGAGACGATATCGGCCACGGCAAACTGCTGGGCCTTCAAATCCTCGCTGCCTTCGACGGCAAATCGCCCGGCCTCGGCGCTGAGCACTTTCTGCTTGAACCCCGTGCCGTCTTTGAGGTTCACCGTTATAGGATCATCGCTGCTGAACGTCTGAATGTCCGCCAGACCCACGGCCACTTCGCCCGCTGCATCGGATTTGAAGACCAGCTTCCCGCCAACCAGATGGACAATCTTGCCGGTCAGACGGTCGCCATTTTTCAAAACAAGCTCGTCTGCCTGGCCCGACTGTGCAAACAGCGTCAGGCACACCAGCGCAATCAGTATTCGATACCACATTGTGCTCTCCTTTCATTTTACAGCATCAAATCTTCCCGGGTTCAACCGTGCCCCAAGCCTCATGAAACCACGTTTTTCATGTGAATATCGCGCTGGGGGAACGGGATTGTGATACCATTCTTATCAAGAGCAAGCTTCACTTTCCTTATCGTGTCGAAACGAACAGCCCAGTAGTCCCCGGCTTTGACCCAGGGACGAACGACGAAATTGACACTGCTTTCACCAAGCTCCGATACCGCCACCGTCGTCGTCGGATCCTTGAGAATCCTGTCATCCTCGGCCAGAACGCCCTCTATGACCTGCTGGGCTTTCTTGAGGTCATCTCCGTAAGAGACGCCTACGACCATATCGACGCGCCGGGTTCCGTTGACCGTGTAATTCAGGACGTTGTTTCCCGTGACCTGGCCATTCGGAACAATGACCCGCACATTGTCCGGCGAATTGAGGATCGTGTTGAAAATCTGAATCTCTTTGACGGTTCCGGCCTTGCCGCCCAGCTCCACAAAGTCGCCGACCTTGAACGGCTTGAAAATAATCAGCATGA
>DATKWR010000703.1:0-2160 GCA_035529475.1 Sedimentisphaerales bacterium
CGGGCGGCGGATTCCGCAAGAGCAAGACTTGGAATCACCAAAGCCCTTCAGATCCGAAGCAGCGTGGATGTGCGCAGTCCCGTGATATGGTGCTGGAGCCGGCCACCCGTTCTTCTGTTGCCCGGCGATTTGGATAACCAAATCGATTGGGTTGGCGTGATTTGCCACGAGCTGGCACACTGGAGACGTCGCGACCACATTAGCGGCCTGATTGCAGAGTTGATCGTGTGTATCCTGCCGTGGAATCCGTTCTTGTGGTGGTCAAAGAAGCGAATGGTGAGATTCGGCGAGCAGGCATGCGATGACTGGGTCGTCGCCGGTGGGCAGTCTCGTGAGGATTACGCGCAGTCGCTGCTCAATTTCAGACCTCAGAAGCAGGCGGCATTTGTCCCCGCGGTGGTGAGCAGTAAAAAGACACTCGCCGGGCGTATTCGCAGGATCGTTGAGGAAAGATGCAAAAGCCCATATATCGGCTTGCGATGGAGTTTGACCGCGGCCGCTGTTGCCGGATGCATTGCGGTTGGAATTGCCTTTGCCCAGACGAGACCCCGCCAGTCAACCGGCACCATCAAAACCAAAGTCGGCCAATCGGCAGTTATTGAAAAGCCTGCATTCCCTACGATGATGATAAAAGGCAGGATCCTGGACCCCAACAATGAACCTGCATACTTAGCATCCGTTTTCGCCCTGCCCGTGACATCCTTTGGTGCACAGGCCGACAAAGAAGGCTATTTCGAGCTGCCCTGGTCACCGACATGGATCGAAGAGGGTCAGCCCATCTGCTTCATTGCAACCGGTCGTCGGAGAAAACTTGGCGCCGTTGTGGAGGTTTCTGATCCGACGTCACCAGTGACTATTCGGCTTGAACCCGGCTTTTCGCTCGAAGGAAAAGTGGTCGATCCCAACGGCCAACGCATAACGAAATGCAGGGCGGCACTTTTACTGCCCACAGAATTTAAGTGTCAGGCCCCGATTATTGCCGACGAAGTATGGACTACCCGGGCACGCATATTTTCGCCAATACCTTACGGCCCGAAGTACAAGCTGACTATTCATGCCGAGGGGTATCAGACCAAACACCTCGCCGTGGATGCGACCGACAGGAGCAAAGAGATTATTGATGTTGGCACTATTACCCTGGAGCCGCAGGATCCAACAAAACCTGTCGTTGCAGAACTGGCCCCAAGCCCGGATTTGGCGAAAGAGTTTCACGACATATATCGCCTGGAGGAGCAAGAAGTCATTAAATTTATCAAGCCGCCATTCGTGCTCGGGCGTCAGGAATACCTTATTACAACACCCGCTCCCCTTGGTCTGCAATCAAGGGGCGGCTGGCAGACCGGTTTTCGTTGGGACGGGGAACTGAAGATGTTTTCGGGATACGGTACCGCTTACCTGGGACTCTCAAAGGTCCTATGGTTGGTATTAGGCCTTCAGGAGTACGATTATGAAATTCCCAAAGGACTGGGCGTACGTCTGCCATACGGTGACTGGATTGTCCGACACGAGTTGCCTATGGCCGAACAACTCAGTGCCATGGAAGAGATTATCTATGCTGAGACAAATAGGGCAATCCGCTTCGAGAAACGCACGATTGAACGAGAGGTAATCGTCGCCAGTGGCCGGTATGAATTCAAGCCGCACCCCGGCGGGAATTACTCGAACTATATTCCTCTCTGGGATGGCAGATTCCAAACTGCTGAGTACACAGTTGATTCGCTGGAAGGGCTGTTCGCCAATATTGAGCATGAGATCAAAATGAAGATTGTGGATGAGACCGAGCCCATAGAAAACACAACAATCCAGTTCAAGTGGGTCGAGCGAGATCCGGAACCGACAGGCGATAAACTAAGCGTTCTTCTGGATGACCTCGCCAATACGTCATCGCTGCAGTTCAAAGTCGAACGCCGGCCGGCCCAGATATGGTTCGTTACCGAGACAAAAAAGAACTAATCGCCGGACTTCTCATTGCAAAAAGTGCAGAAGTCATTACCAAAATTAGGCCGGGCGAGATTGTATTGTCCTTCACAGGAGCATCGGGACGCAGAGGTTTGCATCACTTTTGGCGTGATGGCCACAGTGATCGCACCTGTACTCCGCATCTTCGATTAACGCCTTGAATTCCTGCTCGTCACTGAGATTAAAACCCTGAGATATAAG